>CACDER010000001.1 GCA_902551855.1 uncultured Cryomorphaceae bacterium
TCAAATAGGTTTAATTATTTCATTATCTTTTTCACTAATTGCTTTTGAATGGAAAAGTTATGATAATAATGCCTCAAATTTAGGAAAATTAGATATGGCTCTCGATGATGAAGAAATTATTCCTATTACTCAAAGAGAAATTAAACCTCCACCTCCACCTCCACCTCCACCAGAGGTAATTCAAATAGTTGAAGACGACGTTGAAATCGAAGTTGAATTAGAAATTGAAGAGACAGATTCAGACGAAGATGAAATTATCGAAATTATTGAAGAAGAAGAAGAAGAGGAAATTTTTAATTTTGCTGTTGTTGAGGACAAACCAATTTTTCCCGGTTGTGAGAATATCCCAAAAAGTGAGAGATACATGTGTTTTCAGAAAGGAATTATGAAGCATATCAAGAATAATTTTAAATACCCAGCTATACCAAAAGAGATGGGAATTTCCGAAAAAATATTCGTTCAGTTTGTAATTGATAAGTCAGGCAATATTACTAAAAGCACAATAGTAAGAGGTGAGGACAAACATCTCAAGAAAGAAGCTATGAGGTTAGTTAATTCAATACCCAAGCTTAAGCCCGCAAAACAAAGGGGCAAAGCAGTACCTTGTAGTTTTACAGTCCCAATAAACTTTAAGTTACAATAGCTTTCTCGTTATATTTTTTTGCCATTCCCATGCAGTCTTTAATGCATTTGAAATTGAATTTTCAGGTTCCCATTTTAGTATTTTTTTTGCAAGTTTATTACAAGCATATATTTTTTCTACGTCACCAGATCTCCTATTTCCAATAATATAATTTAACTTTTCTCCAGTTATATTTTCAAATTTTTTAATTATTTCTAAAACAGATAAACCATTTCCAGTACCAATATTAAATGTATAAGAGTCCATTTTTTCCTGCATTAATTCTAATGATTTAACATGGGCTTTAGCTAAATCTATAATATTAATATAGTCTCTAACACAAGTTCCATCAGGTGTGTCATAATCATTTCCAAATACAATCAATTTTTTTCTCAATCCAATTGCTGTTTGGGTAATATAAGGAATTAAATTACTTGGTTCTCCTGTAGGTAATTCTCCGATTTTTCCAGATTTATGAGCACCAATTGGATTAAAATATCTTAATGAGACATAAAAGGTATTTTTATTTAAAGTATCAGAAATAATTTTTTCACATATTTGTTTTGTATAGCCATATGGAGAATTTGATGGTTTTAAATTTGTATTTTCATTAATTGGCAATACATTATCTTCCCCATATACCATACATGAAGATGAAAATACAAAATAAGGTATATTATAAATTTTTATCAAATTAATAATATTGATTGTTGATAGAATATTATTTTCATAATATTTTGTTGGAAAAATATATGATTCAGGTAAAGATTTTAATGCTGCGAAATGAATCACACCTGAGAATTTATATTTTCAAATATCTTTTTTAGGTTTTTGTAATCACAACAATTAATATCAAAATAAGTTATTTTTTTACCAACAATACTTGAAATTTGATTAATTATCCAGGGTTGAGAATTAGAAAAATTATCAATAATAATAGGGTTATAATTATTATTAATTAATTCAATTACCGTATGGCTCCCAATATAACCTGATCCACCTGTTACTAAAATATTCATTATAATAATTTTTAAATTAATTTATAAAGCTTCTCTTATTGCAACTAAATCTGCTCTAATTTTTTTTAATTCAAAAATAATTTTAAAGTTATTTGTGGATTCAGATTTATTTTCTCGAATTTTTTTTCTAGCACCATCCAATGTGTATTTTCTCTCTTTAACTAAATGGTAAATTAAATGAAGATTTTCAATATCATTTTTTGTAAAATATCTATTTCCTTTTTTATTTTTTTTTGGTTTAATTATATTAAATTCTTTTTCCCAAAACCTTATTAGAGAAATATTTACATTAAAAATTTTAGAAACTTCTTTTATTGAATAATATGTTTTATCTGTAGTTTCCATATTTAATCGAAAGATTGATTTCTCTGAGATGATAATTTTAGCATTTCATCATATTCTCTTTCTGATAAATCGTTAAAATAAAAATTAACTGGGTTAACCCTTCGATTATTTTTAATTATTTCATAATGAAGGTGAGGAGCAGTAGAAATTCCTGAATTTCCTATATAGCCAATTAAATCTCCTCTTTTTACATTTTGATTTTTTTTGACTGTAAATTTTTTTAGATGTGCGTAAAAAGTCTTGTAACCATAGCCATGATTTATTTTCACCTGATTACCATATCCTCTTCTTGACCATTGTACTTTTTCAACTTTACCATCTCCAGTAGCATAAACTGGTGTTCCTGAGGGAGCTGAAAAATCCATTCCCCAATGCATTTTTCGAGTTTTGTAGATTGGATGAATTCTATAACCATAACCTGATGCCATCCTGTTCAAATTTTTATTTGAAACAGGTTGAATAGCTGGGATATGTGATAACATTTTTTCTTTTTCTTTAGCTAATTTGATGATCTCATCATAAGATTTAGATTGAACATATATCGCCTTTGATAATTTATCAATTTTTTTATTTAAATCTTTGATAATATTTGAATATTCAAATCCAGAATATTTTTTATATCTGTTTACTCCACCAAATCCCCCATCTCTAATAGATTTATTAATTGGTTCTGCCTCAAATATAACTCTGTAAATATTATCATCTCTAGTTTCTAAATCTTTTAGAATTTCATTTGCACTATTTAGTTTTTTATCAATAATTTGATATTGAATTAATAGATTATTTATTTCTCTTTTAAGTTTTTTCTCTTGAGGTGACTCAAAAAATTGAAAAACCAAATTGTATAGTATAAAAACTAACAAACAAATAAGAAAAAATAATTGAGAAATTCTCAAAAATATCTTCTTTTTAGTTATTCTTATTTTTTTATAGGAAAGTGATTTTTTATCAAAGTAATATTTAACCATAGTCAATTTAAATATTTGGTTAAATTTGTATTATTTTAATGCAATTTAATAAAATCTTAATAAAAGATGTAATATTTTTATATTATTGATTTTAAATTAGTTTAATAAGTAAATGAAATCATCTATTATAAGAAAAAAATTTATCAGTTTTTTTGAGAAAAAGAATCATAAAATTGTTTCATCTTCAAATATAACGGTAAAAAATGATCCAACCTTGATGTTTACAAATTCTGGAATGAATCAGTTTAAAGATATTTTTTTAGGTATCAATAAAATAATTCATAAAAGAGTTGTTAATAGCCAAAAATGTTTAAGAGTATCTGGTAAACATAATGACTTAGATGAAGTAGGTCATGATAATTATCATCATACTATGTTCGAAATGCTTGGTAACTGGTCCTTTGGAGATTATTTTAAAAAAGAAGCTATTAATTGGGCATGGGAATTTTTAGTTGATGAGTTAAAATTAGATGCAAGTAGAATATATGTAACAATTTTCGAAGGAGATAAAAAAATTAATGTAAAGAGAGATAATGAATCAGCCAAAATTTGGAAAAATTATATTTCATCAGATAAAATTATTTTAGGAAATAAAAATGATAATTTTTGGGAAATGGGAGAAGTTGGACCTTGTGGTCCTTGTTCAGAAATTCACTATGACCTAAGAAATAACATTGAGAGAACTAAAGTTAAAGGTAAAGATTTAGTTAATAAAGATCATCCAGAAGTTATTGAAATTTGGAATCTTGTATTTATTCAATATCACAAAAAAAGCAGTGGTAAGTTGAGTCTACTTTCTGAATTTCATATAGATACAGGAATGGGGTTTGAACGTTTAGCAATGATAATGCAGAAAAAAAATTCAAGCTACGATACGGATATTTTTGTACCTATTATTAATAAAATATCTAGTTTAGTCAAAATTGAATACGGATTAGATGAAAATGTAGATGTTGCTTTTAGAGTCATATCTGACCATTTGAGGGCAGTTTGTTTTACTATAGCAGATGGACTTTTACTCTCTAACAACGGTCCTGGATATGTCATAAGAAGAATATTGAGAAGAGCAATTAGATATTACTATACCTATTTTAAAGTTGAAATACCAATAATTTACAATTTGGTAGATGTAATTGATGAACAATATTTAAATATCTATCCTGAAATAAATAAAAATAAAGAATACATTAAAAAAATCATTTTTCAAGAAGAAACTAATTTTTTAGGTACAATTAAAAAGGGTTTAAAAAAAATTGATGAGTTAGTTGACAAGAGTAAAAAAAAATTTAGCGGCTCCTCAGCATTTGAATTGTACGATACTTATGGATTCCCAATTGATTTAACAAGAATAATACTTAATGAAAAAGGTTTACAAGTTGATATGAAGCAATTTGATATTGAAATGGGTAAACAAAAGGATAGAGCAAGGAATGCTTCAAATTATAAAGTTAAAGATTGGAATTTAATTCTTAATTCAAATTCTAAATTTATTGGATATGATTTCAGTAGCGCAACGGTCAGAATATTGAGATTTAGAGAAATTACTTTAAAAGGTAATAAATTATTTCAAATTGTTTTAGATAATACTCCATTTTACCCTGAAGGTGGAGGACAAGTTGGAGATACAGGAAGATTAGTATTTGAGAATGATATTGTAGAAATAATTGATACAAAAAAAGAAAATGATCTTATAGTTCATTATTGTAAAAATCTACCTAAAAATTTAAATGTTAAATTTTTAGCTGAGGTAAATTTACAAAGGAGAAAGTATATTAAAAGTAATCATTCAGCAACTCACCTTTTACATTTTGCATTAAGAGATTATTTTGGAAAGCACATTGAACAAAAAGGTTCATTAGTAAATGAAAAGTACCTACGTTTTGATTTTTCACATCACTCAAAACTTTCTTTATTGGATATCGAGAAAATTGAAAAAATAATAAATAAACTAATAAATGACAATGTTGAACTTGAAGAAATAAGAAATTTACCTATAGATCAAGCAAAAAAAATTAATGCTTTAATGTTATTTGGTGAAAAGTATAAAAATCAAGTTAGGGTTATTAAATTTGGAAACTCAGTTGAATTATGTGGAGGGTTACATGTAAAAAATACTTCAATTATTAGATTATTTAAAATAATAAGTGAAACTAGTATTTCATCAGGAATAAGAAGAATTGAGGCAATAACTTCTGATCAAGTTATAAATCATTTTAAGAGTTTAGAAGAAGATTTAAGGAATATTAAAAAAGTTTTGGGAAATACTATAAATCCTATAAAAGCTATTGATACTTTAATTAAAGAAAGAAATTTATTTTCATCAAAATTAAATCAACATAATTTAAAATATACTCAAAAGATTAAAAAAGAATTAATTAATAATATTATAATTCATAATAAAAATAAAATTATTATAAGTAAATTGGATTTATCTCCAAAAGAAATTAAGAATATTACTTTTGAAATTTCAAAAACAATAGATAATGTAATAATTATTATTGGTAGTGAATTCAGTTCTAAAAGCTATATTAGTGCATATATTTCAAAAAAAATTATTCAAAAATTTAACCTCAGTGCAACTGAAATTATAAATAAATTGAGTCATTTTATTGATGGAAGGGGTGGAGGTCAAAATTTCTATGCATCTGCAGGTGGAAATAAGTTAGATGGAATAAATAAAGCTTTATCTGAGGCAAGAAAAATATTATTAACAAATTAAATATTTTTCATTAGTAATTCTTTAATTTCATTGGAACTTGGTCTTGGAGCATTGTTTGATATTATTTTGCCTTCTTTTGAAATTAATATAAATCTGGGTATACTAAAAATAGCATAGTAATCTGTTATTTCACTCCATCCATTTGCCCAAAGTTGAATTCCACCGAGTTTTTTTTTGATAACCATACTAGTCCAATCCTCCTTATTTTCGTCAACTGAAATACTTAGAAAGGTTAAATTTTCATCTTTAAAATCATTTTCTAATTTTTTAAGTGAGGGAATTTCTTTTTTACATGGACCACACCATGATGCCCAAACATCGATATAAACTAATTCTCCTTTAAAGTCTGATAGTGATATTAAATTGTTATTTATATCAGGATAAGTGAAATCAATAAAATCTTCTCCTTCCTTAGGTATACCTTCAAGTTGAACTTTTCTCTCTTTCCAAGAGGATAAGTATTTGTTAATCTCACTAATTTTAGAATTTATAAATTCATAGTCTTTAATATCCTCTAGATAAGAATTTAATGTTAAAAAATAATTATTGGTAAATTCATTAAAATTTTTTAAATCAAGACTATATAATGAATCGAATATATTAATATTACTTTTAAAATTGTATTCGTTTAGAAGAAATTTTTTTTGTTCAAATGGTAAATTAGAAATTTCTTTTTGTTTATTTAAGTAATAATCTAACAGTTCATTTATAGATGTTTCTTCTTTTAAAATAAAATCTTCATTATTAACGGAATTTAGTTTTTTTCTTAACAATTTTCTAAACTTGTTTGTGGATTCAATATATTTAATGGAATCTTGAAGGAAATAATTTTCATTATAAAAATTATAATTTTCAATTAATAAATATTTTTCACAAAGAAAGTTTGAAGCTTCACTTCCAGAATAAGAAATAGATTCGTCAAATTCATTAGTATTAAGTCGTAATTTAATATTATCATTTGGATTTATAAACATTTTTGAAGATTCATTTCCATGTAATACATTAAAGTATGAGGGTGTATCTATATTAAAAGATAATTGAAAGTATCCTTTACTATCAATTGATGTTTTAAAAGTGATTTCTTCTTTTAAATCAATAGATGAAAATGAAATTATATCTTCTTTAGGATTTGAAATATTTCCCGAAATTTTAGTTTTATTTGTATTTAAACAAGAACTAACAAGAAAAATAATTAGGCAGGGAATATATTTATATTTCATAATTAATTAAATTACACTAATTTATTTTTTTTTAAGATATTAAATGCGATTTTAAAATCACTAATATTCACAAAAATTTTTTTTTTATAGTTTGAGGAAATCCATCCAGCATTAATACTGTTTTCATAATCACTGTTTATAGTAAATTTAATTTTATTAATTGTCATTAGATGTGAAACATAATTAATGTCAGCTATTGATCCTTCATATAAAAATTTTAATTTAATCCTTGTCATAAACATCTTCAATTAAGCTTTCGTCTGCTATATTAGGTATAGTAATTTTGAGTTTTTTATTCATCTTCATTGCTCTTTTGATTGCAAAAATTGCTTCTTTATTTCTAGCCCAATTTCTCCTTGCTATACCATTATTTACATCCCAAAATAACATTGAACTTAATTTTAAATCTGCTTTTTTTGAACCATCTAAAACTAATCCAAAGCCACCATTAATTACTTCTCCCCAACCAACTCCACCACCGTTGTGAATTGAAACCCATGTTGCACCTCTAAAACTATCTCCAATTACATTTTGAATAGCCATGTCAGCAGTAAATTTGGATCCATCATAAATATTAGAAGTTTCTCGATATGGAGAATCAGTTCCTGAAACATCATGGTGATCTCTACCAAGAATTACTGGACCAATAATTTTTTTTGAAATAGCATAATTGAATGCTTTAGCAATTTTTATCCTAGTTTCAGAATCAGCATACAAAATTCTTGATTGACACCCTACTACTAAGTTATTTTTTTTTGCTTCTTTAATCCAAGTTATATTATCAGATAATTGTTTTTTAATTTCATTTGGAGATTTGGAGTATATTTCTTGAAGTATTTTTAAAGCTATCTCATCAGTTTTTTCTAAGTCAGATATTTTATTGGTTGCACATATCCATCTAAAAGGACCAAAACCATAGTCAAAACAAATTGGTCCGATTATGTCTTGTATGTAGGATGGATAAATAAAATCTTTTCCATTCTTGCTCAATAGATTTCCGCCTGCTCTGGATGCTTCTAGTAAGAATGCATTTCCATAGTCAAAAAAATAAGTTCCTTTTTTACAGTGATCATTAATTAATTTAGAATGTTTAATTAATGTTTGTTTAACTAATTTTTTAAATTTTGATGGATTTTTAGAAATAAGTTTTTTGGCATTTTCAAAACTAATTCCAACAGGATAGTATCCCCCTGACCATGGATTATGCAAGGATGTTTGATCTGATCCTATATCAACAAATATATTTTTTTCTAAAAATTTTCCCCACACATCAACTATATTTCCATGATAAGCAATTGAAACAACTTCCTTATTTTTTTTTGCCTCTATAACTCTTTTTGAAAGCAAATTTAAATCATTAAATATTTCATCTACCCAACCTTGTGAATGTCTGATTTTTATCGCTTTTAAATTTACCTCTGCAATTACAGATATACATTTGACAATATTCCCAGCTTTAGGTTGAGCCCCACTCATGCCCCCTAGACCAGAAGATAAAAATAATTTTCCTTGTAAGTTTTCATTATTCTTTGAAATTTTTCTACCAACATTTAATAGGGTTAATGTAGTTCCATGAACAATTCCCTGAGGACCTATATACATGAATGAACCAGCAGTCATTTGACCAAATTGACTAACTCCTAATGCATTAAATTTTTCAAGATGATTAGTTTTAGAGTAATTTGGTATTACCATACCGTTAGTTACAACAACCCTGGGAGAATTTTCATGAGAAGGAAAAAGACCAATTGGATGACCAGAGTATATACATAATGTTTGTGAGTCATCCATTTCTGATAGATATTTCATACAAAGTCTGTATTGAGCCCAATTTTGAAATACCGACCCATTTCCACCATAAGTAATTAATTCCTCTGGGTGCTGAGCAACCAAATTATCAAGATTATTTTGAATCATTAACATTATAGCTTTTGCTTGAATACTTTTGCCAGGGTAGTCATTGATATTTCTTGATACTATTTTGTGAGTTGGTTTATATCTATACATGTAAATTCTTCCATATGTTGATAATTCATACTTAAAATCCAAGGAAAGTTCTTTGTGATGTTTTCTTGGAAAATATCTTAATGCATTTTTAAGTGCTAATCTTTTTTCAGATAAATTTAAAATATCTTTCCTCTTTGGAGCATGATTAAGATTTTCATCTAATTTTTTTTTCGGTGGAATCTTATTTGGAATTCCTTCTTTTATTTCTTCTTGAAATTTTATTATTTCCATTTAGTATATTTTTTTTATGTTTGTAAGGGCAATGTTTACAGTAGTTTTGACAACAATATCCTCTTTTGAGATGATATGTTTCAGTAAAAATTAAATATCCTTCACTTGAATAATAGTATTCATTTGATTTCAATTTATTTATATTTGAAAAATCATTTTTATTCATTTATGCAAATTTACAATTTTCAATTTTATATTTAAACTATGAATTTGCCAAATAATGCTCCTCTTGAAGAAATTTATTTACAAAATGACTTTAAATCTGGAGTTAGACTATTTTTAAAAAGAGAAGATAAAATACATCCTATTATTAGTGGAAATAAGTGGAGAAAATTGTATTACAACATAAAATTTGCAAAAAAAAATAAAATAAATTCAATTGTTACAATGGGAGGTGCATTTTCAAATCATATTGCTGCTACGGCCTATGCTGGTAGAATTTTTGGATTTGACACAATAGGTTATATTAGAGGAGATGAATTAAAAAAATTAAATTCTACTTTAAGTTTTGCAAAATTAAATGGAATGAAATTTAAATTTGTAAGTAGAAGTTTATACAAGACTGGTTTTTTTTTAGAAAAGTATAAAAATAAAAAAAAATACAAAGATTATATGATAATTCCTGAAGGTGGTTCAAATCAAATGGGAATAGATGGCTGTAAGGAAATTTATAATGACATTAAAATTGATTTTGATTATATATGTTGTTCAGTTGGTACTGGAGGAACTCTATCGGGTATTGCAAGTAAATTAAAAAAAAATCAGTATGCTTTTGGCTTTAGCTCATTAAAAGGAGCTAATTATTTAAACGATGTAGTGAGAGGATATACCAAGAACAATAATTGGAAACTTATTATGAATTACCATTTTGGAGGATATGCAAAAATAAATGATGAATTGATTGATTTCATTAATTTTTTTAAAGAGAAATATAATATTCAACTTGACCCAATATATACGGGTAAACTAATTTTTGGAATTTTTGATTTGATAAAAAAAAATTTTTTTAAAAAAAAATCAACTATAATAGCCGTTCATTCAGGAGGAATTCAAGGCATAAATGGGATAAATGATAAACTTAAGAATAATAAAATTATAATTTAATGAGATTTTTAGTAATAATATTTTTTTCTTTCACTTTTGAAGCTTACTCTCAAAATAATTTAACTGAAGAATACATAAAGAATTATTATAAAATTGCAATTTCTGAGATGCATCTTCATGGAATCCCCGCAAGCATAACTTTAGCTCAAGGTATTTTAGAGTCAGGTAATGGTAAATCACACTTAGCACAAAAGTCAAATAATCACTTTGGAATTAAATGCCATAAAAATTGGAAAGGCAAAAAAGTCTTTCATGATGATGATGAAAAAAAAGAATGTTTTAGAAAGTATAAAAATCCAAATGAGTCTTTCAAAGATCATTCTTTATTTTTAAAAGAAAGAGATAGATATTCATTCTTATTTAGATATAAAACATCAGATTATAAATCTTGGTCAAAAGGACTGAAAAAAGCGGGATATGCCACTAATCCTAATTATGCAAATAAATTAATTGATTTGATTGAGAAATATAATTTACATGTGTATGATGTCTCCAATAAAAATGGTAAACGAAAAATTGACAAAAATATAGGTAAGAATAATAGAGAAATACTAAAAAGCAATAATAATGTGAAATATGTTCTATCTAAAAAAAATGATACTTATGATTTAATAGCCCATCAAAACAGACTATGGCTATGGCAAATATTAGATTTTAATGATAAAACTAAAGATGAAAATATAGAAGTTGGAGAAATTGTTTTCTTAGAGCCCAAAAGAAATAAAGGTAAATTAAAAGAATATAAAGTTAAAAAAGGTGATACAATTTATTCAATTTCCCAAAATAATGGTATTAAATTGAGCAAACTAAAAAAAATAAACAATATTGATGAAAAGTTTATTATAAAAACAAATCAAATAATATATTTGAGAAAGTGATTTAGAATTCATCTAATATAAGTTAAAACTTATTCTATGATATTTAGATACTCCAATTTTTTTGATTTGATTTTTGTGATGTTTTGTTGGATATCCTTTATTTTTATTCCACAAATATTTTGGATATTCTAAATGTAATTTTTCCATAATTTTATCTCTGTATACTTTTGCAATTATTGATGCCGAAGCAATACTCAAATATTCGTTATCTCCCCTAATAATACAATGATGTTCAATATTTTTATATTTTAAAAATTTATTACCATCAACTAGTATTGAATTAAAATTAGTTTCAGTTTTATTTAATGCTCTATGAATTGCTAAAAATGAGGCATTAAGAATATTAATTTTATCAATTTCGTGGTTTTCAACTATACCGTATGTATATTCCAATGCATTATTTTGAATTAGTAAATTCAATTTATTTCTTAATCTTTCGTTAAGTTTTTTTGAATCTTTTATCTCTTTATTTTTAAAATTTTTAGGTAAGATTACTGCTGCTGCTACAACAGGTCCTGATAGACATCCCCTTCCAACTTCATCGCAACCAATTTCAATATTATTTGATGAAAAATATGATTTTAGCATTTTAATAATTCTAAAATTTTTGAAACAATAAGTTTTGAAGGATCATCCCAATTATATTTCTTACTTTGTTCAATCCCCATTTGAGATAAAAATTTTCTATGATTTATATCTTTTTTTATTTTCATCATTTGATTTGAGATTTCTTTTAAATTAAACGGATTTACTAGAACAGCAGCTTTCTGAGTGATTTCAGGAATTACGGTCTGATTTGATGCAATTACAGGACATCCACACTTCATTGCTTCAATAATTGGAATTCCAAATCCTTCAAAATATGATAAAAAGCAAAAAGCTAATGCGGATGAGTATATATTAACAAGTTCAAAATTATTTTTTTCCCCAAGAAAAATAATATCATCTTTATAATTAGAACTTTTATAGCTTTTATTTATTTTCGAATCCCAGTACATTATTCTTCCAACTATAATTAGTTTTGTTTTACAATTAGACGAATTTTTGAATAAATTGAAAGCTAAAATTAAATTATTTAAATTTTTTCTCGGATTGATCGATCCAACAAATAGAAAATAGTCTTCGTTATTAGAGTATTTTTTTTTTGTTTTTATAGAAGATTTTAAGGGTTTATAAATTTTATTTATTCCATTGTATGCATACGAAATTTTATCTTCATTTATATTATATTTTGATATGATATCTTTTTTTGAAAAATTTGAAACAGTTATTATTTTACTGGAATTATGTGCATACTTTTTAAAAAAAAATCTGTAATAAATACTGTGAAAAAATTTAGTATCACGTGGAAAATATTCAAAGTTAATGTCATGAATAACAGTAATTGAAGGAATTTTTAATTTATGTGGCATCATTCCCTCTGGTGACAAAAATAAATCAGCTTTAATTTTTTTTAAAACTTTAGGTAATAATATTTCAAACCAAATAAACCATAAGATTGGATGTCTAGCAGATGGCCTCAATACAATTGGTATTATATTTTTTTCAAAAATAAATTCACCAGGATAATCTCTATCAAAAATGAAATAAAAGTTATAATTAGGTAGCATTTTTGTTATTCTTGCAAGTGTTTCAAAAGTATAGGTACCTATACCTTCAAGTCTATTTTTGATTAAAAGACGGGTATTTACTGCAATATTCATTTAGATATTTGTATTATTACAATTTAAAATTAATGATATTTATTTTTTTAATTGATGTTTAAGCTTGTTAATTTTATTTTAAACTGTAAACTACAAAATAAATCAGATATTGAATTTAAAAATCTTATAATTAATAGTGGATTTGTTTTTCTATTTAGATTGTTAGGTTTAATATTTGGATTTATACTAACTTTTTTAATAACTAAATTTTATGGTACAGAAATTTTAGGCATATATACTTTATCTTTTACCATGTTAACCGTTGTTGCAGTTTTATCCAGACTAGGTCTGGATGAGGCTTTAGTAAAGATTGTATCTGGCCTGATGATTTCTGGTAAAAAGAGAGAAGTTTATTCAACATATAAATTTTGTTTTCAAACTACATTTATTACTGCAGTTATTTTGACTATTATTTTTTATTTAAGTTCAAATTTTTTTTCAAATTTATTTGATAATAAAAAATTAGATTCTGCTTTGAAAATCATTTCCCTTTCAATAGTACCATATGCACTGTTAAAAATAAATTCTGATCTTTTTAAGGGTATGAAAGAAACTAAGTATTTCTCATATTTCCAGACTGGATCAGTATTTTTACTAATATCAATATTTATAATTTTATTTAGAATTTTAACTTTGTCCTCTAATGTTCTTTTTATTTCCATTATAGTATCATCAATTTTTATATTAATTATTTCAATTCTTATTGTAAATAAATTTTTTAATGAACCTATTAAAAGAGATTTTAATATCTCTAAAATTAATTTATTAAAACTTTCAATACCAATGATGGTAACAAGTTCAATGTTTATGGTTTTAAGTTGGACAGATAATTTATTACTAGGTTTTTTTTTAAAGGAGCAAAATGTTGGAATATATTTTGTCACTTATAAAATTTCACTAATTATCAGTTTTGGTTTATTTGCAGTTAATTCAGTTATTTCTCCGAAATTTTCAGAATCTTATCATAAAAATGATCTGATGCAATTAAAAAAAACAGCCATTTATTCAGCAAAATTAAATTTTTATTTGGGGCTAATTTTAACAACTTTTTTATTTTTTTGTATAAAATTTATTTTATCAATATATGGAGAAGAATTTAAAATTGCTTACAGAACTTTTTATATATTAATTATTGGTCAATTATTCAATACTATATGTGGTTCAGTTTTGAATCTTTTAAATATGACAGGTAAGGAAATACTTGTCAGTTTAATTATTTTGTCAGCTGCTATTTTAAATTTTACTTTGAATTACTATTTAATTCCAATAATGGAGAGTTCACAGTATTTTATTGGAATTGAAGGAGCAGCACTTTCAAGTACAATTTGTTTAGTATATTGGAACGTATTGGGATTATTCTTTGTTAAAAAATATTATGGTTTTCTAATGATACCCTTTTTAAATAAATTAAAATAATGGATAAGATTATCAATTTTATTGGAGTTGGGGCTGTTAAGTCTGGCACATCTTGGTTAAGTAATATTTTAGATCAACATCCAGAGATTGAATTTTCGACTAGAAAAGAAATTTCTTATTTCAACAAGTATGATTTTAAAGGTGTAAAAAATATTTCTTATAATTTTCCTTTAAATTTTTATTTTAAATTCTGGAGTGATAAAAAAAAAATAAAAGGTGAATTTTCTCCTCAATATTTATTTGATTCTCATGCTCCAAGTAAAATAAAAAGTACATTTCCAGATGTGAAAATACTTATTATTCTTAGGAATCCTATTGAAGTACTCTATTCTCATTATCATTATGAAAAATATTTTAATCAAACTATACCAGAGAAAATGTCATTCAAAGAATCAATAAAAAAATATAAATTTCTTGTAAATTCAGTTAAATTTTCTAAACAAATAAAGAGATATCAAAATTTATTTGATAAATCCCAAATCAAAATTTATATTTTTGAGGAGGCAATAATGAATCCCAGAGAATTTAGCAAGAAATTATACATGGACTTAGGTTTAATCAACGTCGATTTTTTACCTAATTTTAAAGTAATAAATAAGAGTAAAAAAGTAAGATTTAAATTTATTAATAAGTTTTTTAATATTTTATCAGCAATTAAAAATATTTTGACAAGAAGTAATAGTAATTTTTTTATCAATTTCATGAAATCTAAGTTATATTTATATATAGTAAGATTTAGAGATAAAATACTAACTATAAATGTGGTTAATAATAAAAAGGATACTTTATCTGAGAATAATATAAATTTTATTGAAAATTATTTAAAAAATGAAATTTTAGAAATAGAAAAACTTTTGGGGAAGGATTTGACAATATGGAGAAAATATGACTAGATTTACAATCAGAATACAAATTGGTAAAAGTTAATATATGGACACGATTTCAGTTTTAAAAATAATTATTAAAAATAAAGGAAAACTTTTGGTCATTATGATATTAACAGCAATTATGGCCTCTATTTTTTCTTCTCAGACCTTCATAGAACCTAAGTTTAATTCTTTTTCCATAATATATCCCACAACAACTAATTCAATATATCAAGCACTATTAGTTGAAAATAATCCGTACAAAAAGGATTTTATGGAATTTGGTGAAGAACTCGAATCAGAAAGATTACTTCAAATTTTAAACTCAAATAGAGTAAAAAATAAAATAATAGAGGAATTTAGTTTATATGATCATTACGAAATTGATGAAGATGGGAAGTATTCAAAAACGTGGATGGATAACGCATTTAAGGAAAATTTTTCTTTTAAAAAAACTAATCTAATGTCAATAAAAGTTGAAGTTACTGATAAAGATCCAGTTGTTGCAGCTAATATGGCTAATAGAGTTGTGGACGTTATAGATATTGTTGTAAAAGATATCAAGAAAGAGAGGGCTGAACAATCCATTAGTATATTAAATAGGAGGGAAAGCGAACTTACGATCAGACTTTTTGAAATAAATGATTCATTAGTTGAATTTGCTAATTTTGGTATTTTAGATGTCCCATTACAAATAGAAAGATTAACTGAATATTATGCTAAATCTCTTTTAAATGGTAATCAATCTGGTATAAAATTAATTAAAAGCGAGATGAATAACCTATCAAAATATGGAAGTTCACAAATTCGTTTGCTATATGATCAGGAATTAGTTCAAGAAAAATTAGATTTAATAAAGCTAGAAAAGGAAAATATTAAATTAGAAATGGATGCAGATTTTACAAATAGATTTATAATTGATAGAGCAGAACCATCAGATAAAAAGTCTTATCCAGTCAGATGGTTAATTGTATTATTATCACTAATATCTAGTCTATTTATGTCATTAGTTATATTATTTATTAACGAAAAATCAACATTTAGTTATTTTGATTAAAGAAAAATTCTTTAGGTATATATTTTTTTTTGTATTTTCTGTTTATTTATTGTTTAATATCAATTTTTTAATCAAGGATAATTATTTTTTTATTGCACTTCCTTTTTTAATAATTTTAACTTTTATATCAATTATAAGATTAGATCTTTTAATATTAATCATTTCATTTTTCACTCCTCTTTCTATAAGTTTAAAAGAAATTGGATTTTTTACCTCGCTTGGAATAGATATGGCGATACCCACAGAACCAATATTATTTATTCTTTTATTTATTATTTTTTTAAAAATAATAGATAACTATTTGGAATTTCAAATTTTATTTAGTCATAATATAACTAAGTTAATAGTAGTTTATTTAATTTGGATTTTTATAACATCAATAAAAAGTTCGATTCCTTTTGTTTCATTTAAAGTTTTAATTACTAGATTGTGGTATATATTAACTTTTTATGTCCTAGCATCTCAAATTTTTAAAAAACAATTTTATAGATTATTATTCATAAAGTCTTATATAATTGGTCTTGTAATTGTATGCTTGTTTACTCTATACAATCATTATCATTATAATTTTTCACAAGAAAGTGCACATTGGGTAATGTCTCCCTTTTTTAAAGATCATACATCATATGGTATGAGTTTAGCTTTATTTTTACCACTGACTTTTTATATTTTTTATTACGAAAAAAAATTGATAAACAGGGTATTCTATGGAATAATATTATTCATCTTTATAGTAAGCTTTATTTTATCTTATACAAGAGCAGCGTGGATAAGTATTTTTATGTCTTTAATTTTTTATTCAGTTGTAAAATTAAAAATTAAATTTAAATATATAACTGTATTTACTTTGGTAATATTTTTGTTGGGATATGTTTTTAGTGAAAATATTTTAAAATTCCTTGAAAATAATACTCAAGACTCCTCCGATAGTTTTCTCATGCATATTAAATCAATATCAAATATTACCTCAGATGCATCTAACCTGGAGAGAATTAATAGATGGAAGAGTGCAATTAAATTATTTTTAGAAAGACCTCATTTTGGTTGGGGAATAGGTACATATCAATTTAATTATTCTTCTTATCAGAATTTTTATGATAAAACTATTATTAGCACAAATTTTGGTGACAAAGGTAATGCACACAGTGAATATCTGAGTATTTTATCCGAGACTGGTTGGTTTGGATTATTTTCTTTTTTGATTTTATTGATTCATATTTTTTACTCATTAATAAATTTAATTTCAGGTCTTAATTTAAAAAAAGAAAAAAATTTTATATTATCAATTTTTTTGAGTTTAATAACATTCTTTATTCACTCCTTTTTGAATAATTTTTTAGATATGGATAAAGCTTCAGTTCCAATTTGGGCTTTAATTTCAATGGTTGTAATGATTGACAAAAAGAAAATTATGATTTAATTCTTTCAATGTAATGCCCTTTAATTGTATCTATTTTCACTTCATCTCCTTCATTTATGAATAGAGGGACATTAACTTCAGCATTAGTCTCTAGAATAGCTGATTTTGTAGCATTTGTAGCAGTATTTCCCCTTTCACCTGGTTCAGTATATTTAATTTTTAAAATAACAGATGATGGTAAATCACAACTTAAGGGAGTTTCATTCTCAGTATCAAATAGAATATCAACTATTTCTCCCTCTTTCATGAATTTATAACTTGACACAATATTTTTATTTAAAAATATTTGTTCATAGGTTTTTGTATCCATGAAATGAAATCCATCGTCTTCCATATACAAATATTGGTATTTTCTAGATTCAACCCTAACAATATCAATTTTAGAACCTGAGGGAAAAGTATTATCTAAAACCTTACCGTTTGTAAGACTTTTGATTTTGGTTCTTACAAAAGCAGGGCCTTTCCCAGGTTTAACATGAAGGAAATCAATTATTTTAAATAAGTCATTGTTGTGTTTAATACATAATCCATTTTTTATGTCTGAAGTAGAAGCCATATTTTATTTTTTTAATTATTAATTTCGACTATATTATAATTTTGTATTTTGAGTTTTATATTACTAAATTTTGTTTCTTCATTAATAAAATTAGATGCAACAATTATTAGTCTATCATTTTTATAATTATTAATTAAATTTTGAAACCACTTTATATTATCCATATCTAAATTAGAGCAAGGTTCATCAAGTAAAATTACTTTAGAATCAAATAATATTGCAAGAGCTAATTTAATTTTTTGTTTTATACCAGAGGAAAAAAATTTAATTTTTTTAAACTTATCTATTTCAATTATTTCCTCAAATTTCTTTTCATCAAAATTATTTATAAATCTTGAAAATACTCTTTTAAATTTTAAAAGCTCATTTAAGTTCATTTCTTCAATTAAATTTGAATATGGAGCAGCGAATGTTATTGAATTTTTGGAATTATTGTAAATAATTTTTCCTTTATTTGGACTAATATAACCTGATATTAGTTTGAGGAAAGTAGATTTTCCTGAACTATTATTTCCATTAATTGAATATATGTTTTCAGGATAAAAAACTAAATTTAGGTCCTTAAATATGAAATTATCATTATATTTTTTATAAATATTAAATAACTTTATTTTCATATTTTAATACTTTTAACAATACCTCTATTTGAAGATCTTATAAAATCAATAATCAAATTTGAAAATTTCGATTTATTTAGATTTGAATTAACATATTTAATTGCTTGAGAGGTGTTTAAATTTGATTGATATATTATTCTGTATATATTTTTAATTTCATTTATATTGTCATTATTAAATCCTCTTCTTTTTAATCCTATGTTATTTATACCCGTATATCTAAGTGGTTCATGGGCAACTTTTATAAATGGAGGAACATCTTTTCTGACTAAGGATCCTCCTGATATCATACTATGAGATCCTATTTTTACAAACTGGTGAATTGCTGACAATCCCCCAATAATTCCAAAATCATTAATTATTACATGACCTCCCATAGCTACTCCATTGGCTACAACACAATTATTTCCTATGATACAATCATGAGCAATATGAGAATAAGCCATTAACAAACAATTATTTCCGATAATGGTTTTACCCAGAGCCTTTGTACCCCTATTAATTGTAACACATTCTCTTATTATCGTATTATTTCCAATTATAACAATACTATCCTCTCCTTCAAATTTTAAGTCTTGAGGAATACCTGATATTACAGATCCAGGAAATATCTTACAATTATTTCCAATTCTTGCCCCATTCATAATAGTAACATTTGGTCCAATCCAGGTATTATCTCCAATAACCACGTCACCATATATTTTTGTAAATGATTCAACAATTACATTTTTGCCAATTTTTGAATTGGGATTTATTGAATTTAAATTATTATTCATTAAACTAATTAATTTTTTTTATTTGGGCCATTAATTCACCTTCTATGACAAGCTTATCTTCAACATAACCTTGTCCAAACATGTGGCAAATACCTCTTCTTATTGGTGAAATTAGCTCTAAATTAAAAATTATAGTATCACCAGGGACAACAAGTTGTTTAAATTTCACTTTATCAATTTTCATGAAATAAGTGAGATAATTTTCTGGGTCAGGGACAGAACTTAAAACTAAAATACCACCTACTTGAGCCATAGCTTCAATTTGAATAACTCCCGGTAATACTGGTTTTTTAGGGAAATGTCCCATAAAAAATTGTTCATTCATAGTGACATTTTTTAATCCTACTACTTTTGATTTACTAATTGAAAGAATTTTATCAATAAACAAAAAAGGTGGTCTATGAGGAAGAATTTCCATAATTTTATTTATATCCATAATTGGATTATCAATTGAGTTTTTTTTATCCATATTTTCATTCATTTTTTTATGTAAAATTTTTGTAAATTTTGTATTCATATAGTGTCCAGGCTTATATGCAATGACTTTACCAATTAAAGGTCTTCCGAGTAGATAAAGATCGCCAATCAAATCAAGTAATTTATGTCTACATGCCTCATCATCATAGTAAAGCACATCAATATTATTTAAATATCCTTTGTTAGAAATTGTAATATTTTTAATTCCAAAATATTTTTTAAGTTTTAACATATCTGTTTTTGATACATTGTCATCAAGGAAAACTATGGCATTTTTTAAAGATCCCCCTTTAATTAAACCTTTGGATAATAAAGGTTTAATTTCATGAAAAAAACAAAATGTTCTTGCATTTGCAAATCGATTTTTAAATTCATCTAGACTATTAAGCTCAACTCTTTCTTTATTTAATGATTTTGATTCGTAATCAATTGAAACATCAATAGAAAATTTATTAGAGGGAATGATTTCAATTTTTGAACCATTTTTTGGGTCTTCTAAAAGAACTTTGTCTTCAACTTTAAAATAATTTCTTATTGATTTTTGTTTACTTAAACCAATTGATTCAAATTTTCTTATATATTCAATAGAACTACCATCTAATATTGGTAATTCTTCTGAATCAATTTCAATTATTAAATTATCAATTTTTAATCCACAACAAGCTGCGAGTAAATGTTCTACAGTTTTAATTTTAATATTATTTTTTTCAAGTGATGTATTTCGTTCAGTTTTATATAAATTATCTATTTGAGCTTTAACAATAGGTTTATGAATTAGATCAATTCGCTTGAATAAAATTCCTGAATTTTCTTCAGCAGGTTTAAAAATTAAATTTACCTCTCTACCTGAATGAAGTCCAATTCCATGTATATTGAAACTAGAATTAATAGTATGTTGGTAATCCATTATTAAATATTTTTTTTTCAAGCTCTTTTATTCTATTTATCCAGAGAGGAAATTTTTTAAATAGTATATATGATCTTTGAAATTCTTTGATGTTAAACGCAATTGGACCTTGAATAATAGTTCCAACTTTTTTTATACTTTTTCCAACTCCAGAATTCCCCGAAATTATTGTTTTATTTGCTATGAATAAATGATCTGCGATTGCAACTTTACCGCCTATCATACAATTACTGCCAATTTTAGTTGAACCGGCAATGCCCGAATTTCCAGCTATTACTGTATTTTCTCCAATATGAACATTATGTCCAATTTGAATCAAATTATCTAACTTAACACCTTTTTCAATAATAGTTGAACCAAAAGTTCCTCTGTCGATACAAGTATTAGAACCAATTTCGACATTGCTTTTAATATGTACATTTCCAATTTGTGGTATTTTTTTAAAAATATGCTTTTCATTTTTCGTGAAACCAAAACCATCAGACCCAATTATTGAACCACTATGGATAATACAGTTATCCTCAATTATTGAATTGTCATAAATTTTTGCGCCAGGATAAATAATACAGTTTTTTCCAATTTTAGTATTTTCTCCAATGAAACAATTAGAATTTATTTGGCTGTTTTCACCAATTTTTACATTTTTTTCAATATTAGTGAAATTTCCAACATAGATATTTTTTCCTAAAATTGATGAATTCTCTATGTGTGCAAACTTCTCAATTCCAATTTTAATTTGTTTTTTAAAAATTACATTAATTAAATTAATTAAAGATAATTGAGAATTTTTAACTAAAATGATATTTGTATTTAATTTTTTATCAGGAAATATTTTATTATCTATTATGAATGCAGAAGATTTTGATTCAATTATATATTTCAAATATTTTTTCTCTGAAACAAAAGATAATGAATTTTCACAACTATTCTGAATCGAGCATATTTTATTGATAACAAGGTCAGGGTCTCCAATTAAATTCCCATTTATTAATTTAGAAATTTCTTTTAATGTTATTTTCATTTTAGCTAAAATACAAATTTTCTATTCCAAAATATCACTAGGGTAACAAAGAAAATATTTGGAGCTCAAATTATATTGTTTCGAAAGGTTTAAGTATCTATTTTCTGTCTTAAAATCAACTATAGTATTATTTTTTAATTTTAATAATATTGGATTATCATTATCATATATCTCGTTGACTATTTTTTTTTGAAATATGAAATATTTTAACTCATATTTTGATAATTTATGTTTCTTTATTAATCTGTTTTCAATTAGGTTGATGTATTCTGATTTAAATTTATCATTTTGAATTTCTATTTTAAGTAAATTTCTATTTATTAACATTCTACATAAATATGATAATATTTTTTCTGATTTTAAAGACCATTCTTTTATTGCATTAAAGATATCATAATCATCTAAAGTACAGAATAGGTTTAAAATTTTATCATTTTTTTCAAAATCTAAAATATCAAAGTCTTTTTTAAGAAACTTATCTAAAGTACTTGAACTTTTCAGTTTATAACCATTTTTAATTAACTCTTTTGCTCTATTTAAAATATTTAGCAGGGTAAATTCAGCTGAAATTACAGTTTTATGAAGATATACTTGCCAGTACATGAATTGTCTAGCAAGTAAAAATTTTTCAATTGAGTATGCTGCCTTATGATCCATAACCAATTTATCTTTATTTAAATCTAACATATCGATTATTCTGTAAGAATTTATCCTACCCTCTGTCACTCCAGTGAAATAACTATCTCTTTGTAAGTAGTCTAACCTATCAATATCAATTTGAGAAGAGATTAATTGGAAGAAAAATTTTCTTTTATAATTATTATTAAAAATATCAATTGCTAATGATAATCTTCCTTTAAATTCAATATTCAATTTATTCATTATTATTTTGGAAATTTTTTCGTGAGACAAATTGTTTACAAGAGTTTTTTCAAGAGCATGAGAAAAAGGTCCGTGGCCAATATCATGAAGTAGGATTGCTAGTAAAACTGCATCTTTCTCTTCATTAGAAATTTTGAAACCTTTATTTTGAATAGTCTTTATAGCAATATGCATTAAATGCATTGATCCAATTGCATGATGAAATCTTGTATGGTGAGCTCCAGGATATACTAAATAAGTCAAACCTAATTGACTTATTCTTCTCAATCTTTGAAAATATGGATGTTCAATTACTTTGTATATTAGCTCATTAGGTATAGATATGAATCCATGAACAGGGTCATTTATAATTTTTTTAGTTTTATTGCTCAAAAATTTCAATTTTAATTAAATTTAAATATTATATATTAGACTAATGTAAAAAATATCTATGGAAAAAGTAAAAATACTTTGGATAGATGATGAAATCAAATTGTTAAAACCTCATATTTTATTTTTAGAAAGTAAGGGATACAAAATTTTTACTATTAATAATGGGAATGATGCGATAGATTTTATTAAAAAAACAAAAACAGATATTATTTTCCTAGACGAAAATATGCCAGGATTATCAGGTCTAGACACTTTATCAATTATTTCTAAAATCACTAGCACTCCAGTAATAATGATAACAAAAAGTGAAGAAGAGCATATAATGGAGGAAGCAATTGGTTCCAAAATATCTGATTATTTAATCAAACCTTTAAATCCTTACCAAATCCTTTTGTCACTCAAAAAAAATCTAGAAATTAAAAGATTAGTTAATAATAAAGTTATTTCAGATTATCAAAAAGAGTTTCAAAAGATATCATCATTGATTTCTGGAGCTAATGTATTCAGTGATTGGGTAGAGATTTACAAGAAAATTACTTTTTGGGAATTGGAATTAGATAAAATTTCTTCTGATGATATGAATGAAATAATTGAAATGCAAAAAAATGAAGCTAATAATTTATTTTTTAAATTTATAAGATCGAATTATCAAAAATTATTAAATGAAAAATTTATTAAAGATGATATTTGTTTTTCTCAAAATCTCCTAAAAGAGAAAGTTTTTCCTTTTTTATCTGAAACTTCAAATAACTTTTGTATTCTAATTGATAACTTAAGATTTGATCAATGGAAAGTGCTTCAACCTTATTTTGAGGAGTTTTTTAATATTGAAAATGAATCAATTTTTTCCAGTATTCTTCCTACTGCGACCCAATATTCAAGAAACTCCATTTTTTCTGGTTTACTTCCAGTTGAAATAAAAAAAATATTTGCTAATTATTGGAAAGGTGAAAATGAAACAGGTGGAAAAAATTTATTTGAAGAAGAATTCCTAAAAAATTTAATACTCAAATCTGATGTCAAAAATAAAAAATTTAATTATTTTAAAATTCTAAATAGCAATGAAGGATGGAAATTGAATGAAAAGTTTAACTCAATCAAAAATATTGATATTAACTTTATTGTCTACAATTTTGTTGATATGTTATCACATGCCAAAACTGGAATTAATATGATCAAAGAATTAACTCCAAATGATAAATCCTACCGACACTTGACTAAAACCTGGTTTCAAAATTCTTCTTTATACAAAATGTTGGGTTTAATATCAGAATCTAAATCAAAATTATTTTTGTTTACTGACCATGGGACAATTAATGTCAAGTATCCTTCAAAGTTAATAGGAGATAAAAATACTTCGACAAATTTAAGATATAAGACTGGTAGAAAATTAAAGTTTAATTTCAAAGATGTTATGGAAATTGATAATCCAAATCAAATAGGATTAAACTTAGAAAGCTTAAGTAGTAATTTTATTTTTGCTAAACCAAATATTTATTTTACATACCCAAATAACTATAATAAGTTTGTTAATTATTTTAAAGATACATATCAACATGGTGGTATTTCAATGGAAGAAATGTTGTGTCCAATAATTAGATTATCTCCTAAATAGTATGAAATACATTACAAATTCTGAAAAAGATTTAGATAATTTAGTAAAATATATTTTTAGGAAATTCTCAATAAAAATATTCATGATTTACGGTGATGTCGGCGCAGGTAAAACAACCCTGGTTAAAAATTTATGTAAATTTCTTGGATTTCACGATAATGTATTTAGTCCGTCATTTTCCTTAGTTAACGAATATATATTACCTAATAGTATTAAAATTTTTCATTTTGATTTTTACAGAATTAATTATGAAATTGAAGCTTTAGATATTGGTTACGAGGAATATTTATATTCAAACAATTATTGTTTCGTTGAATGGCCAGATAGGATTCCGAATTTACTACCTTTAAATTATTTAAAAATTGATATTATTGTCAAAGAAAACAAGAGAAATTATTTAATAGAATTAATACAGCTATGAAATCTAACATACTAAATTTTTTACATGATGATTTAATTCTTCCTCAACCTGAAGTTTTGGAATTATCAAATAAAAATAAATCTTTATTTATTGGAATTCCAAGAGAAATCGCTCTTCAAGAAAAAAGAGTTCCATTAGTACCTGAAACCGTTGGTCTTCTTGTAAATAATGGTCATAAAATATACATAGAGTCTAAAGCAGGAGAACAAAGTTCTTTCTCAGATATTGAGTATAGTGAAGCAGGTGCAAAAGTTTGTAAAAATGTCAATGAAATTTATGAAGCAGATATCATTCTTAAAGTTGCCCCACCAACAATTAATGAATTAGATTTATTAAAAAAAGGACAATGCTTAATTTCTGCATTACAATTAAATACTCAAAAAAAAGAATATTTTAAAAAACTTATTGATAAGAAAGTAACTGCTGTTGGTTTTGAATATATAAGAGATAAAATTAATTCTTATCCTATTGTTAAATCAATGAGTGAAATTGCTGGAACTTCTTCTATTTTGATTGCTGCTGAATTACTAACTTCTACTTCTGGTGGAAGAGGAGTTTTGATGGGAGGAATAGCTGGTGTTAATCCAGTACAGATAGTTATAATTGGATCAGGAACAGTTGCTGAATACGCAGCAAGGTCAGGAGTTTCACTTGGCGCGTCTGTTAAAGTTTTTGGTAATTCTATCTCAAGATTAAGAAGAATTCAAAATGATTTAAGTCTATCTGTATCTACGTCTATTATGCAGCCTAAAGTTCTTGAAAAATTTATCAAAAGAGCTGATGTAGTAATTGGGGCTTTAAGGTCAAAATTTGGAAGAACACCATGTATTATATCAGAGGAAATGGTAAAAAAAATGAAACCAAGGTCAGTTATTGTTGACGTCAGTATTGATCAAGGAGGATGTTTTGAAACTTCAAAATTAACTTCTCACGAATCACCAACTTTTATTAAACATGATGTAGTCCACTATTGTGTACCAAATATTGCATCTAGAAGTTCTAAAACTGCGTCTTTTTCTTTGAGTAATATTCTAGCACCATTATTATTAAAAGTTGGTGAAGGAGGAGGGGTTAAAGGAATTTTGTTAAGAAATCAAAATATAAGATTTGGAGTTTATGTATATAATGGTACTCTAACGAGTAAAGGAATTTCTTCTTGGTTTGATTTGCCGTCTAAAGATATTAATTTGTTATTAGGTTTATAATTTTAAATTTTGTTTAGAAGACTATTATTTTATTGTTTTGGGATTTGTTTTGGAATTTTAATAACATTTTTTCTATTCCATGACAGAAAATTAGACTTTGCATATTTTCCAAATGCCAGAACATTGAAATATTTAAGAAATCAAAAATTATTATTTTCAAATACATCATTACGTCAACTTGACTGTATGAATAAAGATACATTAGAGTTTAAAAATTTTTTTATAAATGATAAGTTGAAAATTAATTTTAGTTTGAGTAAGTATGGTGATAATAAAAAAGTTTATCAAATAAGTTCAAAAAGTTATCCTGATTTTTTAATTCAAGATACTATCAATGGTATAAAACTTATAAGAATTAAAATTGATTATTGTGAATAGTATTTTCTTCTTTTGAGTTCTCTTTTAATTAATTTAATCTCTCTTCCTAATTGTCCTTTTACTGATGAGTTTTCCTCGATTCTTCTAGTTAAATATGGGAGAACTTCATTTACAGGGCCATATGGAACATATTTAACAACATTATAATTTAATTTTGATAAGTTAAACGAAATGTTGTCACTCATACCAAGTAATTGAGAAAAATAAATTTTTGAGTTATTTTTTTTTATATTCAATTTTTCCATTGATAGCATTAAAATTTTAGTACTAGTTTCGTTATGAGAACCAAGACACAAAGAGAAAAACGAAATATTTTCACAAATAAATTTAATTGCCTGATTAAAATCGTTATCACAATTAATTTTAGTTAGGTGGATGGGAGATTTATAATTATGTTTAATTGCTCTATCATTTTCTTTTTCAAGATAAGCTCCTCTTACTAGTTTTATACCTATCTGAATATCATTTTTTTTACAAATTTTTAAAAGATATTTGAGGTAATGAATTCGATCATGTCTATACATTTGAATAGTTGTAAATATAATAGTATTAATGTCATTATACTTTAATATCATTTTTTCTATTATTGAATCAATTTCATTTTGGTACCATGATTCTTCTGCATCAATCATGACAGGAACTTTTAATAACTTTGCATCAATTAGAATTTTGTTAAGAATATTTAGAGAATAATCAAAGTCATTTTTTTCATAGTTATTTAATTCTAATTTAGAACTCTTTTTTTTTAATATATTTTTATTAAAAATACTGGTTAACTTCAAAACAACAAAAGGAATATTTTTATTTTCACTTGATAACTTTATATTTTTAAGTGTTTCATTTAAAGTCAATTTAAAATCTTTTTTATTTGATTTTCCTTCTATAGAGTAGTCAAGTATAGTCTTAATATTAAATTTTGATAGGACTTTAATTTTTTTTTGACATTCCTTAGCTGATTCTCCACCACAAAATTGATCAAATATTGTAATTTTTATTAACCATCCAATAGGAATTTTTAATAAAAATGCTAATTGAATAAAAAATAATCCTATTTTAGTTAATCTATGATAGCTAATTAGAAGAAATAAAAAATAGGCTTTCTTTAATTTAAAATTATTTAAATGTCTAAAGGCTATCTCAGTATTTTTGAATTCCATATGTTAAAATTATATTAAAATTTTAAGAATGAAAAATTATAAATTAAAAACAAAAAAATATATGATAAATGTAGGTAATGGAAATATTTTAGAATTCAATAATTTTATAGAAAAATGTATTTTTAATAAAACAAATATAATAATCTTATGTGATAATATAACTCATGAAAAATGTTTGCCATATATCTTAAATCTAAATCCCCTTTTAAAAAAATATCCCGTCATCACAATACAAAGCGGAGAAAATAGTAAAACTCTGCAATCATGTGAATATATATTTAGTAAACTTTTAGAAATGAATATTGATAAAAATTCAATATTAATTAATTTAGGAGGAGGAATGATTTGTGATATTGGAGGTCTAGTTGCATCATTGTACAGAAGAGGAATAAACTTTATAAATATTCCTACATCATTTTTGTCTATGGTTGATTCGTCATTAGGAGGAAAACTAGGAGTAAATTTAAATAATTTCAAAAATCAAATAGGCTTATTTAATTTACCTAAAATTGTTTTTATAGATATCCATTTTTTAAAAACTTTAGGTAAAAGACAATTTAAAAATGGTATGATAGAAATTTTCAAACATGGATTAATATTTGATGTAATTCTTTGGAGAAAGTTATTAGATTTTAAATTTAAAAATGAAAATTTTATTCTGGATATAATTAAAAAATCGATTTCTATAAAAAATTCAATTATAGAAAAAGATTTCAGAGATGAAAATATCAGAAAAATTTTAAATTTTGGTCATACTGTTGGACATGCACTTGAAAGTATTGCTCTAGTTAAAAAAAAAGATTTACTTCACGGCGAAGCAATAGCAATAGGAATTCTTGTCGAAGTTTCACTATCACATCTTTATAATAATTTAAGTAAAAAAGAAACTTTAATTATTTTTAAAACTATAAAATCTTTATTTAAAATATTTAAAATTAAAAATATTAAAGAATTATATTTTTGGATGAAAAAAGATAAAAAAAATTTTGATAAAAGAATTAATTTCACTTTAATTAGTTGTATTGGAAATGCTCAAATTGATAATTTTTTTAATTTTGATCAAATAAAAAATGGAATTGAATACTATAATAAAAATTTGAATTGAATTATAAAATAACATCTATATCTAAAAAATTATTTGCTGAAATTTCAATTGACTCATCAAAAAGTATCTCAAATAGAATAATTATAACAAGGGCATTAGAAAAAAAAAAATTAAATTTTAAAGGAATTTCAAGTTCAAGTGATACTAAAATTTTAATTGAATCAATAAATAATAAGTCTAAAATAATAAACCTCAATAATGCAGGAGGTCCTATGAGATTTTTAACTGCATTTTTTTCATTATGTGGAGCTAAAAAGATTTTAACAGGTAACCATATAATGAAAAAAAGACCAATTAAAGATTTAGTTAAAAGTATAAATTATATAGGGGGAAATATAAGTTATATTGAAAAATACGGATTTCCTCCAATCTACATTGATGGTGGTAATTTAGTGGGAGGTAATATTAATATTGATGGGAATATTTCTAGTCAATTTATTTCTGCTATCCTATTAATAGCTCCATATACCCCAAAAGGAATTATATTAAATATTAAAAATCATTTAGTTTCTAAATCATATGTAGAAATGACTATTAATATGATGAAAAGTGACGGTATAGACATTATCAAAAAAAATAAAATTATTGATATTAAACCAGGGAGATATTTGAGTAAACTTAAAAAAATAGAACCTGATTGGTCTTCTATTTCTTATTTATATGAAATTGCAGCATTAAGCGAATCTTGTGAAATACAAATTTTAAACATAAGTTCTATTTCAATTCAAGGAGATATAATTATCAAAGATATTTTTAAAAATTTTGGAGTAAAAACTATTTTCTCAAAAGGAAAGAATATGAAAATTTTTAAATTAAAAAATTATATAAAACCAAGCTTTTTTAAGTTTAATTGTAGAAGATTCCCTGATATTGCTTTAACAATAATTACTACTTGTTTTGGTTTATCAATTGATTGTAAAATTAATGGATTAGAGACATTGATTTATAAAGAATCAAATCGGTTATTGGCTATTAAAAATGAATTGCAAAAATGTGGTGCACAAATAAATATCATAAATCAATCTGAGATTGAACTTAAGTGCAAAAAATTAGACCTTAAAAAAAATGTTAATTTTAAGTCTTATGATGATCATAGAATAATAATGAGTCTTGCACCCCTTGCCTTACGTTTTAAATCAGTATCTATAAATAATATTGAAAATACAGAGAAATCATATCCAAATTTTTGGACTGATTTAAAAAAATTATCTTTTAATTTAAAAAAAATATAACTTAATATGAGCATTAATGAAATTTTAACAGTAAGTTTAACGCTTTTTGCAATTATCGATATTTTGGGATCTATTCCTATAATTATTTCATTGAGATCAAAAATTGGCAATATAGAGTCAGGTAAAGCTACTCTTGCATCTGGTTTAATAATGATAATCTTCTTATTTTTAGGAGAAAAAATACTTCATATAATTGGGATAGATATATCATCCTTTGCAATTGCTGGTGCGATAGTGATTTTTCTTTTAGCTATTGAAATGATTTTAAACATAGAATTATTTAAATCTGACAAGAATGATCAATCAGGTAGCATAATTCCAATTGCTTTCCCATTGATTTCAGGATCAGGTACGTTGACAACAATTATATCTTTAAGATCAACATATTCAATCGAAATTATTTGTATAGGAATCATAATAAATTTATTTTTTGTTTATTTAGTTTTGAAATCTACAATTAAAATTGAAAAGTTTTTAGGGCAAGGAGGAATTAATGTTTTAAGAAGGGTTTTTGGGATTATTTTGATGGCAATCTCAATTAAATTAATTCAAATTCATTTATAATTAAAAATTATATTGAATTCTAGTAAATACAGATTTAGTAATATTTTCTGATTTATTAAATACTTTAAGCCATATATTTTGACTAATTATCATTAAATCAATTTTATTTGATATTGAATAAGTCAATTGAGGACTCAAAAAGATAAAATTTAATTTTTGATCATGGATTATGAAAAATCCAATTTGAGCTAAGTCAGTCACAGATTTATTAATTTGATAAGAGAAGTTATATTTAAAAGGCATTGGAGATTTTGCTGACACATTTAAATTAAATAAATTAAATGAATTAAACTCTGAATAACCAGAATTATAAAGACATCCTAAATTTAAATATAAATTATTTTTAAAAACATAATCTAGGAAAATACTTCCTACTAATAAGTTATTTTCTGTTGATAATTTTGTTTTGAAAAAAGAAAATTCTCCTTTAAACCCTAATTTAAAAATTTGTCCAGACCATCCTAATCCAAATATGTCATCATCTGTATTATCTGCATACAAAAATTGATAATCATATTTAAAGTAATTTAATTTCAATAAAAATGCTTTTATTTTTTCATTAATTACATATTCAAATGAATTAAAATTATTTAAATAATATTGAATTCTTATTGCATCATTTCCGGGTCTTTCTATATAATCAAAATCAAAAATATTTAGTTGATTGAATAAATCATGAGAATTCCAGAAGTTTTGAATCCCCCAATTGATTCTTTGCTTTCCCATACATATATTTAGTTTATTTTTATCAAATTCAAAATAAATTCTATCAATTTGGTTCAAAAGAGCAAATTTTTCTTTTGAGGAAGAAATTGTATTAGGCAAATTAATATTTTGATTTCTAAAATTAAATAAATTTTTTTCCCATTGAAAGCCTCTAATAAATCTATTTCTAATACCTATTACTGATTTAAAATAATTTCCGTAATATATTTTAGCATTATATCTAAATTGAATTTGATTATCAAACCAATAATTTTTATTAAATGTTAAAATATTAAAGTCAGAGTTTATTAAACTGTAAGAGTTGAGATTACTTAAATAATAATCATCAGTATATTCTATTTGAGATAAACATATTGATGGAGTTAATGATATTAATATACAAAGTCTGCTAATTTTTTTCATCTGAAATTATTTTCCCATCTTCAATCGTAATAATTCTTTTAGCCCTATTTATAACTCTTTGATCATGAGTTGAAAATAAGAAAGTAATATTTTGTTCTTTATTCATTTTTGCCATCAGATCTAATAATTTATTAGTAGATTTTGAATCTAAATTTGCTGTTGGTTCGTCAGCTAGAATAAATGATGGTTTAGATGCTAAAGCTCTTGCCACAGCAACTCGTTGTTGTTGTCCACCTGATAATTGATTTGGTCTAGAATTAATTTTATTTTCTAATCCAACATACTTTAGTAATTCTATGCTTCTTTCTTTTCTTGTTAAGTGATTAATTCCTTGAAGTAACATTATGAATTCTACATTTTCAATTGCAGTTAAAACAGGAATTAGATTATATGCTTGGAAAATAAATCCAATATTATTGAGGCGAAAATCAATTAATTCATTTTCATTCAAATTATTGAGTTTTACATTATTGATAATAACCTCACCTGATGTCAACTTATCTAGTCCTCCAATCATATTTAAAAGAGTAGTTTTTCCTGACCCTGAAGGGCCAACAATTGCCGAAAATTCCCCCTTTTCAATATCCAAATTTATTTCATCAATTGCTTTAAAAGATAAATTACTTGAGTTGTATATTTTAACTAAGTTTTTTGCAGAAATTATCTTCATTTTATATAGTTTTGATTGCTTCAGTTGGTTTTAATTTAAGTGCCTTTTTTGAAGGAAATATTGATGAAAATAAAGTAAATACTAATACTAATAATGTTATATAAATGTAATAATTATCATCAATTTTTGGATAAATTGTGCTTGATAATCCAACCGACTCAAGTCCATTTTTAAATATAGATAAATTTATTCCATTTTTAGACGTCAAATATATGGTTACATAGGCTAGTATCATTCCAAAAGGTCCCCCTATGAGTGATAATATGAATGTTTCATACAAAATTAAAGTAAAAATTTTAAATTTGTTCATACCAATAGCCATAAGCATACCTAATTCTCTTCTTCTTTCAAAAACAGCCATTAGCATGGTATTTATAATTCCAAAAATTAATGCTAACATTATAATTACCATAATGAGAAATAACCAAGTTTCCATAACTTGATCAGCGTAAGCAAGTTCTGGTGCTAGGTTTTTCCAATTTTCAATTAAATACTCATTTAAGTTTATTTTTAGTTTATTTTCAATAAGATTAAGTTCATTAATATCAGTTAGTAAAATTGCAATTTCATGAAAACTATTATCATTTGAAATTCTTTGAAAGTCTTCACTTAACAGGAAAATATTTTGTTCATCATATTTAGTATATTGAGTTTTAAAAATACCACAAATTCTAAATGCACCAGATATAATTTCATTATTGGAATTTTGAAATGTGACTACCACTTTTGACTTTAACTTTACATTTAATCTTTTTGCTAGAGCATCTCCAATTAAAACACTGTTTTTTTTCTTTTTTTCAAAGAAATCTCCCTCGATTACTTTTTTACTTATACTAGTTACCAGACTTTCTTTTCTTGGCTCAATACCTATTATTTTTACTCCATTACTGTTGATTGTTGAACTTATCATACCTAGAGATAAAGTTCTTTTACAAAATGATTTTATTTGTTTAATCTCATTAACAAATTTTACAATCTTATCGTGCTCTTTCAAATTAAATTTGTTATTATAATCTTTTTTAAATTTTGGGTTGTGTATTTGTAAGTGAGAGATTGAGCTGTTAATTGTATCAGATGTCCTTTGATAGTTAATTCCATAACAAAATGCAATTACAAACAAGCCAGCCCATATACCTAAAGCTATTGAAAAAATAACTACAGATGACCTCAAAGGAGTTCTCCAAATATTAAGAAAGGCTATTTTAATTATAGTAAACATTATATTTTGAGTCCTTTGATTGGTTTTAAGAAAAATATTTTTGTGGATGGATAAAAGCTACACACTAAAACAATTATTGTAATAATTAAAACATGATTTAAAGCAATATTTAGATCTAACGAAGCAGGGATTATAGGTTCAAACCCATATTCTTCAATTGCAGAAGCAGCTTTCCCACCTATCCTGTAAGGAAAATAATAAAAGTAATATCTAACAGGCGTTACTAATATTAATCCAATAATTGAGGAAAAAAAACTCATTAACAAGCATTCTAAAATAACAACTACTACTAGTTTAATTTTATGCATTCCAATAGATATAAGTATTGAAAATTCTTTTATTCTTTCAGTTGTCATCATAAGTATAGTCCCGAAAATACCAAATGATAAAATCATATATAATATTCCTAGGATTACTAAACCTCCTGCACTATCTGCTTGAATAGTTTGAACTAACTCAGGAAGAAGATTTTTCCAATTCATTACAACTAAATCTTCATCAAGATTTGATTTTAAAATTTCTATTGTTTTTTCAACTTTAGACTTGTTTTTAATATCTATTACCAAAGATGTATTTCTATTTTCTGCATCATATAGAGTCTGAGCAGATTTAATTGGCATAATTATTAGTCTCTCATTTATATCTGGTACAGGGAATTTAATTATACCTTCTATTTTAAAAATACCACTTGCACTTGAACCATGAAATCCTTGACCAAGAAGAACTATACTGTCATTACATCTAAGATTATAATATTCTGATAAACCATCACTAATTAATATGTTTGAGCTAGAATTTTCGGGTATTGAACCTTTAACTATTTTAGAGTTTAAATTCATGAATAAATTTTCTTTTTCAAGATTTGCTCCTATCACAATTGTTCCCCTTGTTAAGTTGTTTGCAGCACTTAAAGCAAAACTTTCAAACCTTTCGTTAAATGATGATACATTATATGAATTGCTTAATTTTTTTTGAAGATTCATATCTACCGCAAAACTATTATCAATAGTTCTCTCATTCCAGTAATCTTTATTTTGGATTTGAATATATCCACTGTACATGCCAACCATATTTTCTACCATCTTATCATATACACCAATTTGTAATGATCGGGCAAAAATTGAAAAAAAAACAGCACAAATCATTGATGAAATAGTTATAATACTTCTTTGTTTATTTCTCCAAATATTTCGCCAAGCAAGATTTAAATATAGTTTCATTATTTAATTCTTTTCATATTTTGTTTGCTAAAAAAGTTAGAATTTATATTGATATTAAAATCAATATTATTATAAATTAATGTGGTTTTAGAATCAGGATTTTCATAAATTGGAATGACAGTTATTTTTGAAGGAAGTTTTTTATTATTAAATAATTTAATTTCTGATAATTTCATGATATTTATAAGTTCACCTTCTTCATCATAAAATTCACTTCTTCTTTGAAAATAAAAACTTTTGTCAATGAAGGTTATTATTTTACCCCAAACAACAGGGGCATCATCTTTAGGGATTAATTTGATTTTGAAACATGAACTATTATCAATCAAGGTATCGCCTAACAAAAAGTGAGAATAATCATCAAGAATAGAGGATTCTCTAATCAAATCATCATTTGTGAAGTCTGATCCCATCCAAGATTGCATCATCATTGATGGAGGCAGTTTAATGATTCTCTCAATTTTAGGCTGCCAATTCCAAATTTCATTCTCCTTTTTTAAAAAGACTGTTCCTCTATCTCTTGAGGGGGCAGTAATTAAAATTAAAGAATAATTTGTTCCAAGACTCCATGCTTTCAAACTCATTTTTCTTTCCCACTTTGGTCTATTAATTGTAATCGAAATGTCAACTTTTTGACTATTACCAATAGTATAATTCTGGGATTTTTCAATAATTTCATATGCATTTTGAGCATTTAAGTCAAAACTTAAAAATATTAGAATTATAATTTTTTTCATTTTAATATTTAATTCCAATTTTATCATAAATAAATGAAAGTAACCAGGCTGGACCAATCATTAAAAAAAAAATATCTTCAAGAAAAGATGGTTTTTTCCCCTCTATTTTATGTCCAATTAATTGAAAAATCCATGAAAATACAAATATTAACACTGGTAAAATTTCAAAATTTACATTGCTAATGGAATAAATTATGTAATAATTAAGAATTGAAAAGATGAACATCCCAATTGCAATTTGTATTGAATAATACAAATAAAATATAATACCAAATAAAATAATAATAAATGCTAGGTTACATAAATAACTTGGTATTAGTGAACTTAAAAATGTTAATTTTATAAAATAAGTTAACCAGATTATTGAAAAGAAAATTAAAGGAACACAAAGCCAATGAATTAACTTATTTATAAAATTTTGATGGCTTTCACCATATATTTCAAAGTAAGTTTTGATACTGGACATTTATGATGTTCTAAAGTTAAATTTATGTTCTGATAGATCACTATTTGCTTTTAAAATTTTGTCTTTTAAAGACATTTTATATCCAATTAGTTTTTTCATTACCTCTTTATCCCCAGTTCCAATTATTTGCGTTGCTAAAATAGCAGCATTTTGAGAAGCATCTAAACCAACAGTTGCAACTGGAATTCCAGGGGGCATTTGTAATATTGATAGTATTGAATCCCATCCATCAATTGAGATTGAGGATCTGCACGGTACACCAATTATTGGTAAATGAGTAAATGCAGCCATCACTCCTGGTAGGTGAGCTGCACCTCCGGCACCAGCTATAATAACTTTTATTTCAGTTTCTAATAATTTTTGTGCATACTCTTCTACTTGTTTAGGAGTTCTGTGAGCAGATAATGCATTGACTTCAAATGGAATTTCTAGATTATCAAGAAATTTTGCTGCTTTACTCATAACTGGCCAGTCTGATGTACTGCCCATAATAATACTAACTAATGGTTTCATGGTTCATTTTTTTTACAAAAATATAACTTTAAGAATAATTATAAAACTAATTGCATACAGATTATTTTTTTTAGAATTGATTTTTTATTTAATTAGTATAAAATTCATCAAAAATATTATGATTAATATAATTTTATTTGGTCCACCTGGATCTGGCAAAGGAACTCAGTCATTAAAAATTTCAAAAAAGTATAATTTATCTCATTTATCTACTGGAGATATTTTTAGAACTAATATCAAAAATAAAACTAATTTAGGGAAAAAAGCAATTTTTTATATTAACAAAGGGAACTTAGTTCCAGATGATATAACTCTTGCTATGTTAAAAAATGAATTCAACTCTTTTAAAAATACAAATGGATTTATTTTTGATGGTTTCCCAAGAACTATTTTTCAGGCAAATAACTTAGATGAATTTTTAAAAAGTAAAAATACTAATATATCTTCTGTCATATCCTTAGAAGTTGATGAAATAGAGTTGACTAGAAGACTTTTATTAAGGGGAGTCAATAGTAAAAGAAATGATGATATAGATAAAAATGTAATAAAAAATAGAATTGAGGTTTATAAAAAAGAAACATTTGTTTTAAAAAATTATTATGAATCCAAAGAAATTTTATCTGAAGTTAATGGCATAGGTTCTATTGATGAAATTTTTAAAAATATATCTGATAAATTAGATTTAATACTAGAGTGAAATCAAAATTATCAAATTTTATAGATTATGTAAAAATTTATTGTAAATCTGGGAAAGGTGGTTCTGGATCATCTCACCTTCATAGATCTAGACTAACTTCAAAAGGTGGACCAGATGGAGGAGATGGAGGTAGAGGAGGGAATATTTACTTACAAGGTAATAACCAAATGTGGACTTTACTTCATTTAAAATATACCAAACATATTAAAGCTGGAAATGGTGGTGATGGTTCTTCAAATAATTCATCTGGTATTAATGGAAAAGATATTTATATTGATGTTCCATTAGGCACTGTTGCAAGGGATGCTCAATCTAAAAAAATTATATTCGAAATTACTTCTCATAAAGAAAAAAAAATTTTGAGAAAAGGAGGTCTAGGTGGAAGAGGAAATACATGGTTTAAAAATTCTATTAGGCAAACTCCTAGGTATGCTCAATCTGGAATTTCAGGTGATGAGGGGTGGAATATTCTTGAACTTAAGGTTTTAGCAGATGTAGGTTTAGTAGGTTATCCAAATTCTGGTAAGTCAACACTATTATCAGTATTAACTGCAGCTAAACCTAAAATTGGAGATTATCCGTTTACTACTTTAGTTCCAAATCTAGGTATAGTATCTTATAGAGATAACAAATCTTTTGTAATGGCAGATATTCCAGGAATAATCAAAGGAGCATCAGATGGAAAAGGTTTAGGATTTAGATTTTTAAGACATATTGAAAGAAATTCAATTTTATTATTTATTATTTCTTCAGATTCAAATGATATTAATAAGGAATTTAAAATACTAATAAATGAATTAAAACAATATAATAATGAGTTATTAGATAAAGAAATAATTTTGGGAATTTCAAAATCAGATTTATTAGATAGAAAATTGATTCAAGAAGTTGAAAATAATTTATCAAAAAATATTAATTATGTATTTTTCTCATCAATTACGAATTCAGGTTTAATGGATTTGAAAGATCAAATATGGAAAAAATTAAATGATTGAAAGTATAATAAATTTTGATAAGAATCTTTTAATCAAACTAAATAATTTAGGAACCGAAAAATTTGATTCTATTTGGATATTTTTAACTTCCACCAAAGCCTCAATTCCCCTTGTTATTTTAATATTATATCTAACTTATAAGAAATACAACAATAAGTCTTATCAGATATTATTATTATTTTTATCTTGCATTTGTTTAAGTGATATAATTTCAGTTAACTGTTTTAAAAATGTTTTTATGAGATATCGACCTTGTTACGACCCAGAAATTGAAAATCTGGTAAGAGTAGTCAAAAATAAAGGTGGATTATATGGATTCGTGTCTTCTCATGCAACTATTTTTTTTTCAGTGATAACAATTTTTAGATTATTATTTCCTGAAAATAAAATAACTTTAATTATTTTAACTATGTGGACTTTAATAGTATGTTACAGCAGGATTTATTTAGGTAAACATTTCCCTTTAGACATAATTTTTGGGTGGCTTATCGGTTTTTTAATTGCATCAACAACTTATTATTTATATAAGATTATTATAAAAATAAAATGAAGATACTTTTAGTTTTTTTAGGTGGTGGATTTGGAAGTGTATTAAGATATTTATTTTCGATTATTTCTTCTAATTTCATTCATTATTATCAACCTGTTTCAACTCTTCTATCCAATATATTAAGTACACTAATATTTGGTTTATTTGTATTTATATTAGACAGTAAAATAATAATTTCAGAGGAACTAAAATTATTTTTTTTATTTGGATTTTGCGGAGGATTTAGTACTTTTTCAACTTTCAGTTTTGAAACTTTTAATTTATTCAAACAAGGTTATATTTTTCTTTCAATATCCAATATTTTTTTTAGTATAACATCTTGTATTATAATATTATATATTCTTAATAAATATCATTAAAATGAAAAGACTACTTTATTTATTGATTCTGATTAATACATATCTATTTTCTGAGGAGAACAAACCAAAATTAATTATAGGTTTAATTGTAGATCAGATGAGATATGATTACATAAATAGATTTTGGGATGATTTTTCAGATGGAGGATTTAAAAAAATTAAATTAAGTGGTTTTAATTGTAAAAATGCCTCCTTCAGATTTATACCTACTTACACTGGTCCTGGACACGCAACTATTTTCACTGGAACTAATCCAAAAAATCATGGAATAATTGCAAATAATTGGTATGAAAGGGATTCTAATGATTATATTTATTGTGTTGGAGATGATCAATTCAAAACCATAGGATCTGATAATAATTCAGGAAAAAAGTCACCAAGAAAGATGTTGACTTCTACTTTTGGAGACGAATTGAGGTTGTCATCTATGTTTAGATCAAAGGTGATTGGTATATCTTTAAAGGATAGAGCAGCAATTTTAACAGCTGGACATACTGCTAACTATGCACTTTGGTTGGATTCAGAGTCTGGTAATTTTGTAACAAGTTCTTATTATACATCTAAACTTCCTGTTTGGTTAGAAAATTTTAATAATGAAAATTATTGTAAAAAATATTTAGATAAAAAATGGAATTTATTATTAAATCCAAAAAAATATGATGAAAGTTTGAATGATAACAGTTCATATGAACAACCATTTAAAGGTGAAAAAAATCCAAGATTCCCCTATGATTTAAAAAAAATATCTCAAGAAAATGGACTGGCTACGATAAAATATACACCCTATGGAAATTCATTAATATTTGACTTGGCAAAAAAGGTAATAAAAGAGGAAGATTTAGGTAATGATGATTTTACAGATTTATTATCCATAAGTTTATCTTCCACAGATTATATTGGACACAAGTTTGGCGTTGATTCAAAAGAAATACACGATACTTATTTAAGGTTAGATAAAGATTTAGATTTATTTCTTGTTTATTTGGACGAAATTTTAGGTATTGAAAATATTTTAATTTTTTTAACTTCTGATCATGGTGCAGTTAGGTCTCCATCATACCTGAATGATAGGAAAGTACCTTCTGGATATTTCAATGCTGACAAACCAATTAATGATTTAAAAGAATATTTGAATAATATTTATGGTTTTGGAAATTGGATCAAAACTTATGGAAATACCCAAATATATTTGAATAGAGATTTAATTTTTGAAAATTTTTTAGATTTATCAAAAATTCAAACTCAATGTTCTAATTTTTTGATTAAGTATGATGGTATTAAAAATGTTATATCTGCAGACGTTATAATTAACAATGAATTCTCTGAAGGAAATTATAGATCTATTCAACAAGGTTATAACCATAAAAGATCAGGTGATATATTGCTGATTTTAGAGCCCGGTTGGATAGAATATGAAAAATTAGGAACGACTCATGGTTCAGGATATAGTTATGACCAACATGTCCCATTAATCTGGTATGGGTGGGATGTAAAACCTGGAATATCATCTGATCAAATTAGTATTAGTGATATTGCACCAACATTATCAAATATACTTGAAATATCATTTCCAAATGGAACGTCTGGAAATAATAAAATTATCAATATTCCTTTTAGCGAATAAGATAAACCGCTCCATTTTCAGTAAATTTTTTATTAGTTACAGTTGTAAAATTTATTAAGTAGTTGTATGTGTCACTTTTACATTGAATTCCATTTCTGTTTTTACCATCCCATCTTGGATTAACTCCATCTTTATCAAAAATTAGCTTACCCCATCTATCAAATATTCTAAGTTGATAATTTTGAATTCCAATACAAATTGGTGCAAAAAAATCGTTTTTATTATCATTATTTGGAGTGAAAGAATTAGGCATGAATAAATTATATCCAAAAGAAATATTTATTTTTTTTGAAATTGAATCTATACATTGATACTCCGAATTTATTGCATACTGAGTAATCTCTATTTCACCAGTTATATCTGGAGTATAAGATGGATTTTCTTCATTCAAAGTTAAACCTGAGTTGAAGATATAAAATATTGAATCTGAATTTTCTGATTGATTTTCAATTTCTACTGAGACATCAAGAATAAAATCATCTGAATTAAAAGCAAAATTTGCAATGGGTTTTGGTTGAATTTCAATGTAATTTTCAAAAAAATAAGATTCTGAACATGAAGTACTTAAATCAATAATATTTAAATTTAAATCGTATTGACCCTCAAAAAATAATATTTCATTGTAATTAAAATTACTAGTCTGACCATTCCCAAAATTCCATTCAAAATTATATTGATTTGAATCTAAATTTGAACTAATATTAACAATTTGAGGAGAACATCCATATTGATTTGTTAAATTCATTTCAAAGTCTATGGCATCAATAATTTTAATTGAATCAGTTGTATTTCCTTCACATCCACTGTTGGATATTACAAGTGAAATTATGTGATATCCTTCTGTTAAAAACTGGATATTTGAAGGGTTTTGATCAATTGATTCAAATGTATTGGAATTATTACCAAAATTCCACAAAAATTCTGAGTTTTCCTCAAAAGTCCCAGATGCTTGAAAGTTAAATGTATTATTTTCAAGGCACTGTATATCATCATTTAAAAAAGTGATTTCAGGTAAAATATTATCATTAAAGATGTTAATATTCCCAGTGTGAGTCTCATCGCAACCATTGTATTGTATATTATATGATACTTCAAAATTTCCAATTCCATCAAATAGTATGTTTGTTGGGTTTACTATTTCTGAATATTGTGGTGAAGCATTGGGTCCAAAATTCCAAATGACATCAGCACCTGCTGGAGTAATTCCTAGAGCAGTAAAATCAAATAAATTATTACCATCACACTGAGGTGGTGGATCATTAAAAAACGCTGATAGTTCAGTATATAAAGGAAATGAAATACTATTAGTGTCAGCACATATTGTATTTGGATTTGCAATTAATGTCACATTATATATTCCAGTATCTGGATAAGTGAAACTTGGTTCAAATAATTCTGATATATTATTTTCATATCCAAAATCCCAAAGGTATGTTTCTGCATTATAACTATCATTTTCAAAATCTACAGTTAGAGAATTACAATACCAATTATTGAGTGGGAAGGAGGCAGTTGTTACATTACAATCCACAACCAAAAATCTAAAATCTCTAATTACTTGATTTAAGAAAATCCCATTTCTAAATTCGCTTACCTTTATCCCAATTATGTATAGACCAATCTGATTTGGAGTGCCAGTTATTATTCCAGTTTCAGAATTAATTGAAATAATAGGATCACTATCAATTGGGTAATTTTCACTGTAACCATCATTCCATGGTATGATATTGAATGGAGGAGGACTTGTTTCAGTGGGATTCATATCATTAGCACCATTTAAAGGTGTTGTGAATTCATATACAAGTTCATCACCGTCAATATCTGTGGCTGAATGATTAATGTTAATTTCATCACCTAAACAAAGAGCCAGAGGAGGATAATTAATAAAGTTTGCACTGCTATTATTATTTAAATTTCCTCCAGGAATATTTACATAAAAAGTAGAACCGAAATCTTCAGGATTTTCAATATTTATAACTGATGGATTTCTACAACATCTTTGGTAAGCTATTGTGTATCCTTCATTAGAATTAGGTAGAAAAATATCGAAACTATAAGTCCCCCTTTCTACACATAGATCAGTTGGAAGTTCTAAACAATCATTACCAACCGTTTCGTTACCTAAATTTATAATATTGGGATTTGATATATCAACTATATCATATATAGAATTATCACCATTGTAAATTGTTACTTCTCCAAATGGGTCAAAACTTGTTCCAGAAGTATTGGATGGGCCACAATCAATGTATATTACAAGATTAATTTGGTAAATATTATTTCCTAAATAATTGTATGTCATTTCACCTCCAATTAGATGAGTAGCATTTAATTTTAGTGAATTTAAAATTATAAAACTTATACATAAAAGCTTTTTCAAAATATATTTAGTTTTTAATATTATTATTTTTTTTGACAAATTAAAATACCATCTCTAATTGGAAGCATTATATTTTCCACTCTTGGATCATTATTTACTTTTTCAGTAAATTTTTTCAACTCTATTGTAATCTTATCATTTGAGTTAATTTTTTTAATTACTTTTCCTGACCAAAGGAGATTATCAGCGATGATAAGACCTTTTGGATTTAATTTATCAATTGTTAAATCAAAATATTTTGAGTAATTTATTTTATCTGCATCAATAAAAACTATATCAAAAAGATAGTCTAATTTAGGAATTACTTTTGTAGCATCTCCGAAAATTGGTATGATTTTTTTCAATAATTTTAGTTTTGACAAGTTATCTTTAATGAAATATTGCAACTCTTCGTTTATTTCAATTGTGACAAGTTTTCCATCTGGCTCTAAACCTTCTGATAAACAAACTGCCGAATAGCCAGTATATGTCCCAATATCTAATATATATTTTGGAGAAACTATTTTACTAATTAAAGATAATAATCTGCCTTGTAATTTACCAGATATCATCCTTGGATTTAATATTCTTGTATGAGTTAAATGCTCTAATCTATCCAATTCTTTTGATGGGTTTGTTGTAAATTTATTACAATATTCATCTAATTCTTTTGAAATAAAATTCATTTATTTAGTAGATTTTATTATGATAGTAGTTAATTTATTAATATCAAAAACTTCTTGTGCTAAACATTGTATTTCGTCAGCTGAAATTTTTGAAATTTTATATTTGATTTGCTCTAATGTTTCAACCCTATTGTTAAGAATCATATTTTTTGCATTACTTTGCATCACATTTGATTTATTTTCGTTGAAAATTGCTAGTTGACCGTATAGTTGATTCCTTGCGGTATTAATTTGTTTTGGTCCCAGTTTAATTTTTTTCATCTTAATTAATTCACGTTTAATTAAATTTAAAATTTTGTTTAAATATTTGGATTCTGAAGTGAAATATATTCCCCATATACCATAATCAGAATATGAATTAAAAAAAGATTCAATATTATACGTAAATCCAAATTTTTCTCTAACTAATAAATTCAATCTTGAATTAATATTTGGCCCACCAAGTATATTATTTAAAAGATTAAAAGTAAGATTATTTTTATTAAAAATATTGGGAGCTATGTTACCAATTATACAATGATTCTGTAATATATTTTTTTTTAAAGTAATTTTTTTTGGGATATATTTATATTTTTTCAGTCTAAAATGATTTCTTTTATTTATAGGTACTTTCCCTAGGTATTTTTTTGAAATTTCAACGATCTTTTTTGGAGATATGTTCCCAACTGAGCTTAAAATTATTTCATTAGTATTATAATTTTTTCTTATAAAGTTTGATATTGTAGCTTTATTAAAATTTTTTATTAAGTTTTCATTACCCAAAATATTTTGACCTAAGGGGTGATTTTTAAATACAGCATTTTCAAACTCATCAAAAATCATCTCTGAAGGACTGTCTTTGTATGAATTTATTTCATCTTCAATTACAATTTTTTCTTTTTCAATCTCTTTTTTTGGAAATGTTGAATTGAATACCATATCTGATAAAATTTCAATTGTTCTATCATAATAATCCTTTAAGAAAGTTGCATATATAAAGGTTTCTTCCTTAGCAGTATAAGCATCAATTTCCCCCCCAATTTCTTCCAATCTATTAACAACATAAAAAGCATTTCTTTTGCTAGTTCCCTTAAATAAGTTATGTTCAATGAAGTGAGAAAGTCCAAGTTCATTTTCTAATTCGTCTCTTGAACCAGAATTTATCATAATTCCACAGTATGAAACATCACTTTTAATTTCTTGGTGAATAATTCGTATTTTATTTGACAATTTAAATGTGAAAGCTTTCATATATACAAATATACATACTTATTCAGCTAATTAATTTTTAAAAATCATATTTAATTAATCTTATACTTTATCTTTGTAAAAAAAATAAATTATGAATTTAATTAAATCACTTTTATTTGGTTTATTCATTTTTTCTCAATTCACATTGAACTCTCAGGTTTTAAAAAAAAATAAATCTAAAGTTGATGAGAAAATAACCAAAGAAAAGAAAGAAAAAGATGGTTTTAAAGAAAAAATTAAAGATCTAAAAAAAATAGAGGGGTTATTTAATCTATACAAAGATGAAGAAAAAGGTGATTTATTTATTGAAATAAATGAGAATCATTTGGATAATGAATTTATTCATTTCAGTTATATAGAAAATGGAATATCTGATTTAGGATACAATAAAGGTAGTTATAGAGGATCCAAAATATTCAAAATAAAAAAATATTTTAATAAGGTAGAGTTTATTCATCAAAATTCAAGATATTATTATGATGAATCCCATCCAATTTCAAAAAATTCTGATGCAAATATTAATTTTCCAATTATAGCAAGTGAAATTATTTTAGTATCTAATAATGACAGCTCGAAATTTTTACTTGATGCTGGTAAATTATTTTTAAAGGAAAATTTTAAACAAATTAAAAGGTCAAATCGACCTGGATATAAAGGTTTTTCTCTAGGAAGATTAAATAAAACTAAAACAAAATTTAGGACTATAAAAAATTATCCTGAAAATACAGATTTAATTATTAATTATTCTTATGATGATTTACTTCCAAAGTATTACGGTAGTTCTTCTGTTACAGATTCTAGGTTTGTTAATATTTTAGTTCAGCATACTCTAATGAAGTTGCCAGAAAATAATTATCAAACTCGATTTTATGATTCAAGAGTTGGTTTTTTTTCAACTCAAATTAATGATATGATATCAAAAAATTCAAATAATCAAATTGATTTAATTAACAGGTGGCATTTAGTTAAAAAAAACCCAAAATTAGAAATTTCGGAACCAATAACTCCTATTATTTTTTGGATTGAAAACACTACCCCTCACGAATTTAGAGATATAATTAAAGAAGCAGTTGAATCTTGGAATTTGCCTTTTGAAAAAGCTGGATTTAAAAATGCTATTAGAGTAAAAATTCAACCTGATAACGCGAAATGGGACGCTGGAGATATAAGATATAATGTATTGAGGTGGACTTCATCGCCTTCGCCACCTTTTGGTGGATACGGCCCCAGCTTTACAAATCCTAGAACTGGTCAAATTCTCGGAGCAGATATAATGTTAGAATGGGTTTATTTTACCAATAGAATACTGTATGAAAATATTTATACTAGTTCTGATATAAAATCTGATGATTATGTAATTAATGATATAATCTCAAACGACCTTTCAGATGATTTAAATATTTGTAAAAATTCAATATTTAGTCATCAAAATAATATGTTTGGATTGATTAATTTAAAAACTTTAAAATATCCTGAAATTTTAAGAAAAGATTTAATTAGACAGTCTCTAAAAAGACTTGTTTTACATGAAGTGGGTCATACTTTAGGTCTTACTCATAATTTTAAAGGTTCAACTTTACTCTCATATGATGAGATACAGAATAAAGATATTACTTATGAAAAAGGGTTGTGTAGTTCAATCATGGAATACCCTTCAATTAATATTACATTAGACCCAGATAATCAAGGTTTATTCTATGATACTATACCTGGAGTATATGATAGTTGGGCTATTCAATATGGTTATTCACAAATAAATCAAGTTGAATTAAATAAAATATTAGATAAAAGTACTGATCCAGAATTATCTTACGCAAACGATGCAGATGACATGAGATCAACTGGAAAGGGTTCTGATCCAGATGCAATGGTTAACGATTTAACTTCCGATCAAGTTTTATATTCGACTGATAGAATAAAATTAATCAATAGGTTATTAAATAATTATTCAAATTATATAGAAGATGGAATGAATTATGAAGAATTATTAAATGCATTCAATATTTTAATGAAAGAGTACTCTACATCATTGAAAATTATATCCAGACAAATAGGAGGTGTAAAAATTGACAACTCAAAAATTAATCAAAATTCAAGTAATTTGCCTTTTACTCCTGTAAAGTATGATTTACAGAAAGAAGCTTTTAGTGCTATATCTGAGTTTGGTTTTTCACCAAAAGCGTTTCAGTATAGTCAAAATATGTATAGAATACTAAGAAAACAAAGAAGGGGATTTAGTACTAACTCAGATCCAAAAATTCATGAAAAAGTTTTATCGATTCAAAGAAGTATTCTAAATCAATTATTAAATTATACAGTAATTAGAAGAATAGTAAATTCTTCTTTGTATGGAAATAGTTATTCAATTTCTGAATATTTTAATGATCTAACAAATTCAATTTTCCTTGAAGATATCAATTCTAAAATAAATAGTTTTAGACAAAATCTTCAATATGAATACTTAAAAAACTTAATAAGAATCTCAAAAATTACCAGTTCAAATTCAAAAATCAAGACAAATGTTTACTATCAGTTGAAATTGATTTTAGATTTAATTAATGACTCAAAAACTAATGATATTGACTCAAAAATTCACTTGGATTATCTAAAATTTAATATTGAAAAAGCGTTGGATAAATAAATTTTTAGAAACAATAACTTTCTTCTTGAATTATTTTCTTTGCAATTTTTCTCCTATTTTCTTTGATATTTACTGGATTTGATTTTGTAAATCTTTTTAATCCCAACATTAAAATTTTCAATTCATCGTTCTCTGATATAGAGTATATACACTCTTTTGCATTTGATTGGATATAATCGATACTAGTTTGAGTAAAGTTTACCGTCATTAAAATATTTTCATTACATAAATCTACACCAAGTTTACTAGAAAGTTTTTCAGTTTTAAGAATTACAGACTCTAAAACATAAACTTGAATAATCATATTAGCCAAATTTATCATTATCTCTTGTTCTTCAGCAATTTTTTTTCCAAATTTTTCAACTGATTTTCCTGCAATTAGTAAAGTTAGTTTTTTTAGATTTTTTAAAATCTTTTTTTCATTTGTTAAGATTGAGTCTCCCTCATTTTTATATTCAGGAACACTCATAAGTTCAGATAAAATCGACTTAACTGATCCAATCAAGTTTAATTCATTATTCATTGATTTTTTCAATAACATTTTAACTATTAATAGTCTATTTATTTCGTTAGTTCCTTCATATATTCTTGAAATCCTTGCATCTCTGTAAAACGCTTCAACTTCTGATTCAGCTGAATATCCCATTCCTCCGTGGATTTGTAAGGCTTCATCTGAAACATAAGCTATGACTTCTGAACTAAATACCTTATTAATTGCACATTCAATAGCATACTCTTCAGCACCTTTAAGTTTTGCTTGCTGATCATTATGTCCATTTTTAATAAGTCGACTAATATGATTTTCAATATCTTGTCCAGCTCTGTAATTTGCTGCATCTGAAACATAAGTTTTAGTAGTCATTTCGGCAAGTTTATGTTGAATAGCTCCAAATTTTGAAATTTTTTGGTTAAATTGTTTTCTTTCATTGGCATATTTAACTGCGTATTCGATTGCTTTTTTTGAGGCTCCAGTCACTGCAACTCCAAGTTTTATTCTACCGACATTTAATGCATTCATTGCAATTTTAAAACCTTCACCTCTTTTTCCTAACATTGAAGTAATAGGAATTTTCATTTTATTATAGAATACTTGTCTAGTAGACGAAGATCTTAAGCCAAGTTTTTTTTCTTCAGGATTAAGGGTTAGTCCACTGACTTTATTTTTTTCAAATAAGAAAGCTGTTAAATTTTTATCATTTTCAATCCTTGCAAAAACTATGAATACATGAGCAAAACCGGCATTTGAAATCCAAATCTTTTGACCAGTTATTTCATAGAATTTTTTGTCAGAAGTAATTTCTGCAACTGTTTTACCCGAATTTGCATCAGATCCAGCATTTGGCTCAGTTAAATTATAGCATGCAATCCATTCACCAGTTGCTATTTTTGGAAGATAATATTTTTTTTGATCTTCATTCCCATAAAGTAATATTGGTAAAGTTCCAATCCCAGTATGAGCTCCAAATGCGGTAGCAACTGAGCCAGTTAAACTTGAAATTTCTTCACATATTAGCATACCAGTATTAAATCCCATTCCAAGTCCCCCATACTTTTCAGGTATATTAATCCCTAAAAGTCCGAGAGAACCAGCTTTTTTCATCGTTTCTTCAACAAGTGAATATTCTTTCTCTTCAAATTTCATTATTTTTGGTCTAATTTCTTTTTCATTAAAATCTTTAGTTGAGTTTAACATCATTTTTTGTTCTTCACTAAATTCTTCCCTTATGAATATTTCATTAGACTTAATCTCTTTTATAATGAATTCTCCACCTTTAATATATTCCATAATTAATTTAATTTAAAAGTTCATAGATCCCAGCTGCACCTTGTCCTGTTCCTACACACATTGTAACCATACCATATCTTAGTTTTCTTTTTCTCATTTCATCAAATAATTGAATCGATAATTTTGCTCCAGTACATCCAAGTGGGTGACCAAGTGAAATAGCTCCCCCATTTGGGTTAACTAAATCAGGATTTAATCCTAATTCTCTTATCACAGCTATTGATTGAGATGCAAATGCTTCATTAAGTTCAATCAGTTCAATTTGATTTAATTTTAAATTAGCTTTTTTCAATGCATTAGGGACAGCATAAACTGGTCCCATACCCATAATTTTTGGATCTAGACCAGATACATGATAACTTAACAACCTTGCTATAGGCTTTATTTTTAATTTTTTCAGCATTTTTTCTGATACTATCAATAAAAAAGCGGCACCATCAGAAGTTTGAGAAGAGTTCCCTGCTGTTACAGTTCCATTTGCTGCAAATACAGGTTTAAGTTTTGACAAAACATCTATATTTGTGTCTCTTCTGGGGCCTTCGTCAGTTCTAACTAAATAGGATCTATTTTTCATTTTTTCATTAGAATCAAGATGTGATTCATTTATCTCAATTGGAACTATTTGATCAAGAAAACTTCCGTTATCAATTGCCTTAATTGCTTTAACATGAGAATTAAGTGCAAATAAATCTTGATCTTCTCTCGATATATTATATTTTCTAGCTACTTCCTCAGCAGTATTTCCCATACTCCAATACCAACTTGGATTTGATTTTGAAATATCAGTATTTGGAACAATTCTCCATCCCCCAAATGGAATAGGAGACATTGATTCAACACCCCCTGCTATAATACAATCTGCCACTCCTGAAATAATTTTTGAGCAAGCAATTGAAATAGATTCAATTCCTGAAGAACAGAACCTGTTAATTGTCATCCCAGGAACTTTATCAGTTTTTAGTCCCATTAATGATATTATCCTTGCTATATTTAATCCTTGTTCAGCTTCAGGTGTAGCATTTCCAACAATTAGATCATCAATCATTTCTTCATTTAACTCTGGTGTATTTTTAATTAAATGTTTGATAACCTGGGCTGATAGCTCATCTGGTCTTATAAACCTGAACATACCTCTATGAGACTTCCCTACTGCAGATCTGTAACCTTTGATAATATATGCATTCATAATATTAGTTTAGTTTCTTAATGGTTTACCTTTTTTTAGCATATATTCAATTCTTTCAAGAGTCTTTTTTTCTCCACATAAAGATAAAAATGCTTCTCTTTCAAGATCAAGTAGATATTGTTCACTCACTAAAGTTGGGTAAGATAAATCTCCGCCAGCAATAACATATGCTAATTTTTCAGATATTAATTTTTCATGTTTAGTTATATAATTTGAGTGATACATTGAATCAGCACCAATTAGAAAACTTCCTAAAATTTCTTTCCCTAAAACTTTAATATTTTTTTCTTTTAATGGAGCTTTATATCCTCTGGAATAGAGAGATAACGCTGACATTTTTGCATCATATATCAATTCTTTTTTATTAAATGTAATTGAATCCATATTTTTTCTTAAAAGTCCTAAATTAAATGCATCATGAGCAGAAGTTGAGACTTTTGCCATTCCAATATTTAAAAAATAATTTTTAATAACAGGATTCATTATTCCTCCAGAATTAAAATCATTAGATGCTCTCATAGCCATTTCTTTACTTCCACCTCCACCAGGAATCAATCCAACTCCCATTTCTACTAAACCTATATAACTTTCTACAAATGCTTGAGTTATATCTGAATGAAGTGCAATTTCACATCCACCCCCCAGAGCCATTCCTTGGGTAGCTGAAACAACTGGTATATTGGAGTATCTGATATTTTGAGTTGTATTTTGAAATAATTTAATTGCCAAGTCAAGTTCTTCAAATTCTTGTTCAACAGCTAACATGAAAATCATAGCAAGATTAGCTCCAACAGAAAAATTTGTTGCTTGATTGGCAATTACAAGACCTTTGTAGTTTTTTTCAGCAAGATCAATACCATAATTTATAGCATTTAATGATCCACTTCCAATAGAATTCATTTTGGAATTAAATTCTAAGTTTATAATTTCATCTCCAATATCGATTATTGAAGCATCATTATTTTTCCAAATAAGATTATCTTTTTTTAGATAGCGTAAGTTGAAGTTTTTTGATTGATTGGGGGCTAGAATAAAGTTATCAGTTTTTAAGTCATAATATTTATTTTTTCCATTTTCATAAATGTAAAATGATTTATTACCAGAATCAATCAATTTTTTAACCCATTTTGCTGGTTGATATCCGTTTTTAATTGCTGAATCATATCCAACTTTAACTCCTAAAATATCCCAAATTTCAAAAGGGCCTAGTTCCCAACCAAATCCAGATTTCATTGCGTTATCAATCGAGACAAAATTATCTGAAATTTCAGGAACTCTATTTGAAACATATGAAAATAATGAAGAAAAAATATCTTTGTAAAAAAGTCCAATTTCATCACTGCAATTAAATAAATATTTAATCCTAGAATTTAAATCATTAATTTGTTTGGCATCCCTGATTATAGAGTGATTTATTTTTTCTTGTTTTCTATATTCAAACGTTTTTAAATCTAAATAAAGAATTTCAGATTTACCTTCTGAGTCATTTACTTTTTTATAAAATCCTTGTCTTGTTTTATCACCTAGCCAATGGTTATTTATAATTTTTTTTATAAAATTAGGGGGATTAAAAAAATCATTAAATTCATCATTTTTACAATTTTCAAATAATCCTTTTGCAACATGATTTAAAACATCTATTCCGACTACGTCACAAGTTCTGAAAGTTGCAGATTTAGGTCTTCCGATTAGCTTACCTGTTAAAATATCAATGAATTTTATTGAAAAATTATATTTTGAAATTAATTTAAATAAAACTAAAATAGATGCTACTCCAATCCTATTTGCAATAAATGCTGGGGAATCCTTACATAATATTGTATCTTTACCTATGACATCTTTACCAAATTTCATCATAAAATTTGTTACATGTTGTCCAGTAAAATTGGTTGGAATTATTTCCAATAATTCTAGGTATCTAGGTGGGTTAAAAAAATGAGTTCCTAAAAAATGTAATTTAAAATTTTCATTTTTATTTTCTATCATTTTAATTATTGGGATTCCTGATGTATTACTTGAAACAATACTATTAGGCTTTCTATGCTTTTCAACCTCATTGAAAATTTTTAATTTTATCTCAATTTTTTCAACAACAACCTCAATAATCCAATCTGCATCCTTAATTTTAGAAAAATCATCTATAAAATTTCCTGTTTCAATTCTATTTGAAAATTTATTGTCATAGAAGGATTTTGGTTTTGATTTGAGACATTGTCTAAGTGAATCATTTACTATTTTATTTCTTATTTTTTTATCGTTTAATGTCAAGCCTAATTTTCTTTCTTTTTCACTTATTTCATTTGGTATTATATCTAACAGAATTACATTTAGACCAACATTAGCTAGCTGAGCAGCAATTCTTGACCCCATTATCCCTGATCCTAAAACTGCTACTTTATTAATTTTATAATCTTTCATCATCATTAATTATATTAATTGTTCTATCTATTGTATCCATTACTTTATAAAAAGATTTTAGATCTTCTTTGGGAACGTTATTGAAAATTGTCTCATTAAATTTTTTAACGTACTTAGAAGCTATTTTTCTGAATTCTATTCCCTTTTTAGTTAAAAAAATTTTAACTTTTCTTTTATCATTACTGTATTGATTTTTAACAATTAAATCTTGTTCTAGCATATTTTTTAATGTTCTGGTTAAACTTCTGGATTCCATTCCCATTTTTGGTCCAAGTTCAGTTGAGAAAGTACCATTTTTATCAATATTTAATAAGGCATAACCAATAGAATTTGAAGAATTAAATTTTTTTGCATGACAATTATATGCTCTTGACAGAGAATGCCATGACCACCTTATCCTAAAGTCAATTAATTGTTTTTTAGTAACCATAACTTACAATTTTTATAAAATTACAAAAATAAGTTATGCAAGCATAATATTTTAAATATTTATTTCTTTTTATAGATGTATGAATAATCTTCAGAATATTTTGAAATTATAATTTTTCTCTTGAGTTTCATTGTTGCTGTTAATTCCCCTGTTTCAACAGACCATGAAGAATTCATTAATTTAAATTTTTTTATTCTTTTGTAAGAGGCAAATCTGGAATTTAAATCATCTATATCAGTTTGAAAGGCATTCATTATTAAATTATTTGAATTTAAATCATTTACTTTCGATAAGTCTATGTTATTTGCTTCACACCAGGTATTTAAAAAATTAAAATCAGGAACAATGAATGCTCCAGGCATTTTTTCTCCTTCGCCAATTACCATTATTTGTTCTATGAATTTTGATTCTTTAAAAACATTTTCCATTACCTGAGGCTCAATATATAGTCCTCCTGAAGTTTTAAAAATTTCTTTTTTTCGGTCAGTAATTTTCAAGAAATTATCCTCGATCATCGTCCCAACATCTCCAGTTGAAAACCATCCATCTTTATCTAAAACCTGAGAGGTGAGTTCTGGTTTATTAAAGTACCCCATCATTACATTATGTCCTTTGCATAAAATTTCACCTTCATTACTAAATTTTACTTTTATACCAGGCATGATTTTACCGACACTACCATAACATTTTCCCCTACCCTTAATTGTATTTGCCGAAATAACAGGAGATGTTTCTGATAGACCATAGCCTTCGTAAACTGGTATATTTGCAGCAGTAAAAACTTTGGCTAACCTTGTTTGAAGAGCTGCTGCTCCAGAGAAAACATATCTGAGATTACCTCCTAAAGCTTCTCTCCACTTTTTAAAAATTAATTTATTGGCAATTTTTAATTTAAATTCGTACCAAAATCCATTTTTACCATAAAGCTCATGTTGAAGTCCTAAATTTACAGCCCAAAAGAATAGTTTTTTCTTAAAGCCGGTTAAATCTTCGCCTTTAGCTATAATTTTATCATATAATTTTTCAAGTAATCTAGGAACTGTACACATTATTGAAGGTGATATTTCTTTAAGATTATCTCCAAGTTTATCAATACTTTCAGCATAATAAATAGAAACACCATTTAATATGTAATAGTATTCTACAACCCTCTCAAAAACATGACATAAGGGAAGAAAGCTGATTGCTCTATCACTACTGTACAATGGTAAATATTCTCTTAAACCATAGAATTGACCAAAGAGGTTATCGTGAGATAACATCACACCCTTGGGATTACCTGTGGTCCCTGAAGTATAGATTAAAGTAAATAAATCTGACGATTTGATTTGTTCTTGATTTTTTTTCATTTGATCATACTTGGGATTTTTTTCTCCAATCTCTAATATTTCTCTCCAGTTTCGGCAATTATCTATTTGATCAAAAGAAAAAATATGCTCTAAAGTATCTATTTTTTCAACTAAATGGTTAATTTTATTGTAAATTTCTAATGAACCTGCAAAAACTACTTTTGAACCAGCATCTCTGATTATGTACTCGTAATCTTTTGATGTTATATTTGGATATATAGGGGCATTAACGCCTCCGATTTTACTAATTCCCATATCAACAATACTCCACTCAACTCTATTTGATGATATGATAGAAAGTTTATCACCTTTGTTAATACCAAGATTAATTAAACCATATGATATTAGATTTGATAAATTATTATATTCTGTGGCGGAATATTTCTTCCAAATTCCATTTTCTTTTCCTGATATTAAATCTTTTTTGTTAAAATTATTTAGTGAGAATTCACATATTTCAAAAATTTTAGTTGGTTTATCCATTTATATTTTTTTAAATTTCGATTAATATAATAAATTTAATAAAATAATTTTTTGGCACTGTAAAAATAATTTTAAAATGTTAGATACTAAAATTGAATTTTTAAAAGAAATTTCCTCTGAAAAAGCAAAAATATTGAAAAGTGAACTAAATATCTGTACTTTAAAGGATGCATTTGAATATTATCCTTTCAGATATTTAAGCAAAGAAAATTATCAAAAAATCTCTCAAATTGATAGTTGTGATATTGAGGTTCAGATAATTGGAAAAATTATAAGTTTAGAAGAAAAAGGATCAGGAAAGAAAACTAGACTGAGTGCAGTATTAAAAGATGATTCATCATTAATTGAGCTAATATGGTTTAATAAAATATCTTGGGTAAAAAAAATAATTAAATTAAATGAAAAAGTTATAGTTTATGGAAAACCTAATTTTTTTAAGGGTTCATATAGTATTTCCCATCCCGAGATAGAGGTATTTAATTTTTCAAATCAAAAGTTGAATTTTTCAATGCAAGGAGTATATTCCTCAAATGAAAAATTAAGATCAAGATATTTAAATTCAAGAGGCATATACAAAATTATTAATAAACTAATAAATTCTTACTCAATGTATATTGATGAAACATTATCAAATGAAATCCTCAAAAATTTAAAGTTAATATCAAAAAAAGATGCAATAATAAACATCCACTCACCTAAGTCAAAATTATTATTAAAACATGCAAAAAGAAGATTGAAATTTGAAGAATTTTTTTTTATTCAACTATCTGCTTTGATAAAAAAGAAATTTACTCAAAAAAAATTAAAATCTTATAAATTCAAAAAAATAGGTTATTTTTTTAATAATTTTTTTGAAAAAAAACTTGAATTTGAGTTAACCAATGCTCAAAAAAAAGTTATTAAACAAATTAGAAAAGATTTAAATTCTGGTAAACAAATGAATAGATTACTTCAAGGTGATGTTGGAAGTGGTAAAACCATTATTGCCATTATGTCTATGCTAATTGCTAAAGATAATGGTTTTCAATCATGTTTTATTGCTCCAACAGAAATTTTAGCAAATCAACATTTTAATCAAGTTAATACGATTTTATCAAGTATTGGTATTAAAGTTAACTTATTAACTGGTTCAACAAAGTTTAGTATGAGAAAAAAATTATTTAATGAATTGATTGATGGAAAAATTGATATTTTGATTGGAACTCATGCTATTTTTGAGGAAAATGTTAAATTTAAAAATCTAGGGATTTCAATTATTGACGAGCAACATAGGTTTGGAGTATCCCAAAGATCTAAAATGTGGAGTAAAAATATAAATCCTCCTCATATTTTGGTTATGACTGCAACTCCAATACCGAGGACATTGGCTATGACATTATATGGAGATCTAGATTTGTCTATTATTGATGAACTCCCACCAGGTAGAAAACCAATTTCAACTTTGCATAAATTTGATAGTAATAGATTAGCAGTATTTGAATTTATAAAAAAAGAAATTAGTAAAGGGAGACAAATATATATAGTTTATCCTCTTATTGAAGAGAGTAAGGTATTAGATTATAAAGATTTAATGGATGGATATGAAAGTATTTGTCGCCACTTTTTAAAACCAGATTATCAGATTTCAATATTACATGGAAAAATGAAATCTAAAGATAAAGAATATGAAATGGAAAGATTTATTAAAGGAAATACAAATATTATGATTGCTACTACAGTAATTGAGGTTGGAGTAAATATTCCTAATGCTTCAGTTATGATTATTGAAAGTGCTGAAAGATTTGGTTTATCTCAACTTCACCAGTTAAGGGGTAGAGTTGGAAGAGGTGTGGATAAATCTTACTGTATACTTATGAGTTCTAATAAATTGAGTAATGATGCAAAATTTAGACTATCTACCATGGTTAAGACTCAAAATGGTTTTGAAATTGCTGATGCTGATCTTAAATTAAGAGGGCCTGGAGATCTTATGGGGACAAAGCAGAGTGGGGATCTTAATCTAAAGATAGGAGATTTGTCAAGTGATTTTAACATAATTAAATATGCCAGGTATGAAGCAAAGAAAATTATTAAAAATGATCCAAAAATTAGCCATATTGCAAACAAATTAATTTTGAGAGAATACAAAAAAAATTATTCTGATAAAATTTATTGGAGTAAGATTAGTTAATAAATTAATTTTTTGTTTCACTAAGATTTTTGTTTGTACTTTTGGAATTAAATATATTAAATGAAAAAAATTAAAAAGCAAGAAGCCCTAGATTTTCACTCTGAAGGACGACCAGGAAAGATTCAGGTTGTTCCTACAAAAAAAACAAATTCACAAAGAAACTTATCTTTAGCTTATTCACCAGGTGTTGCAGAACCTTGTATACGGATTTTTGAGAATAAAGATGATATTTATAAATATACTGCTAAAGGAAATCTAGTTGCTGTAATAACTGATGGAAGTGCTGTACTTGGCCTTGGGAATATTGGACCTGAAGCTTCAAAGCCTGTCATGGAGGGTAAGGGATTATTATTTAAAATGTACGCAGATATCGATGTATTTGATCTTGAATTAAATACTTCTTCAGTAGATTCATTTGTTAGTACAGTTAAGTCTATATCCCCAACATTTGGAGGAATAAATTTAGAAGATATCAAGGCCCCTGAATGTTTTGAGATTGAAAAAAAACTTAAAAAATTCCTGGATATTCCTGTCATGCATGATGATCAACATGGAACTGCAATTATTTCTGGTGCAGCTCTCATAAATGCTTTAGAATTAGTAGAAAAGAATATCAAGGATGTCAAAATTGTAATTAATGGAGCAGGAGCCGCCTCAATATCATGCGCAAATATTTATCTTTCACTAGGAGCTAATTTAAAAAATATAATAATGCTTGATAGTAAAGGTGTGATTAGAAAAAATAGAAGGTTCCTAGAAACTTATAAAAGTAAATTTGCTACAAAATTGAAAATAGATACTCTCGAAGAAGCTATTCTAGAGTCAGACGTTTTCATTGGACTTTCCAAAGGGAATATTTTAACTGCAAAAATGATAAAATCCATGTCTAATAATCCAATAGTTTTTGCAATGGCTAATCCCGACCCTGAAATATCTTACTCTAAGGCTATTTTAGCTAGAAAAGATATTATTTTTGCTACCGGAAGGTCAGATTTTCCAAATCAAGTAAATAATGTTTTAGGATTTCCTTACATTTTTAGAGGTGCACTCGATGTTAGAGCAAAGTGTATAAATGAAGAAATGAAAATTGCTGCAGTTAGAGCAATTGCTCATTTGGCAAAAGAAAGCGTTCCCGAGGATGTAAAATTAAGTTATGATAAAAAAAATTTATGTTTTAATAAAGATTACATCATTCCAAAACCAAACGACCCAAGATTAATATCAGAAATTTCTTCAGCAGTTGCAAAAGCAGCTATTGATTCTGGTGTTGCAAGAAAAAATATTATAGATTGGGACAATTACAAACAGAGCCTGAATAATCGAATAGGTAATCAAAATAAATTAATTCAAAGATTAACTAATATTGCAAAATCAAATTTTAAAAAAATAGTTTTTGCTGAAGCAGATCAATATAATGTTTTAAAAGCTGCATATAAAATAAAAGAAGAAAAAATTGCAGAACCAATTTTACTTGGTCGTCAGAAAAAAATAATGAGTTTAATTGAAGAAAATTCTTTAGAATTTGGAAATGTAAATATAATAGACCCCAAGTCTGACGAATTACAAAGCAAAGTCAAATATTACGCCAATAAACTATGGAAAAAACGCTCTAGATCAGGTTTTACAGAATATAATTCAAGAAAATTAATGAGGGAAAGAAATTATTTTGCATCTATGATGGTTGAGTTAGGAGATGCTGATGCCATGATATCTGGTTTTACCAGAAATTACCCAGAAACTATCAAGCCTGCTCTTCAAATTGTTGGAACAAAGTATCACAATAAAAAAGTTGCAGGTTTATTTATTATTATGACAAATAGAGGACCATTATTTATTGCTGATACTACAATCAATATTAATCCTAATTCTGAGGAATTAGCTGATATAACAGAATTAGTAGCAGATGCTGTAGAGAAATTTGGAATAAAACCTGTTGTTGCAATGTTATCATATTCAAATTTTGGATCAACAAGAGATTCAAATTCACTTAAAGTAAAAAAAGCAGTAAGTATAATAAAAAATAGAAGATCTGATTTAATATTAGATGGGGAGATTCAGGGAAATTTTGCTGTTAATAATAAATTATTGTTAGAAAAATTTCCTTTTTCTGAACTTATAGGTAAAAAAGTAAATGTTTTAATATTTCCAAATTTAGAATCTGGTAATATTAGTTATAAACTTTTACAAGAATTAGGTGGATTTGAAACAATAGGACCTATTTTAGTTGGTTTAAATAAGTCAATACATATTGTTCAACTTGGAGCAAGTGTTAAAGATATTTTTAATATTTCAATATTTGCATCAGTTGATGCTTTAAATAAAAATTAGATATGATATCATATATTGAAGGTAAAATTATAGAGTTAAACCCTGCATTTGTTGTTTTAGATTGCAATGGTATAGGGTACATGTTAAATATTTCAATTAATACATTTAATAAGCTCGAAGGGTTAGATTCATGTAAATTGAAAACTCATCTGTCAATTAAAGAAGATTCTCATACATTATTCGGTTTTTTTGATGATTTTGAAAGAAAAATTTTCAGGTTATTAATTTCTGTATCTGGAGTCGGTCCTTCCACAGCTAGAGTAATCCTATCATCAATGAATACCTCAATAATAAGGAATGCAATAATTAACGAAGATTCATTAAAAATTAAATCTATTAAGGGAATTGGATTGAAAACTGCTCAAAGAATTATTTTAGATTTAAAAGATAAAATTATAAAACTTGATGAAAAAACTGAATTAAATTTAAATATAGACAATAGAAATAGAGAAGAAGCGTTATCAGCTTTAGAAGTTTTGGGGTTTTCCTCGAAAAATGTTCATAATTTGATAGATAGCCTTCTTGACAAAAATCCTTCAATCAAACTTGAAGATCTAGTTAAAGAGGCTCTTAAGCAATTATAAGTGTCTAAATATAAATATTTTATAAAATTAATTTTTTATTTGAGTTTTTTTTTATTGAGCAGTTATGCAAGATCACAAAATGACTCAATATTACCTTATCCTAATTTACTTTTTGATGACCCACAGAATTTTAATCAAAATATCTTTTTTAACTCTGAAATAAGTCAGTACATTTTCCAAAATCAAATTGGTAATTTACAAATAAAAAGGCCCACTTATATGAGTAAATCAATCTATAATGATTGGTTTTTTCAAAAGAAAATAAATGATTATTGGAAGAGTAGAATTAATTCTAAAAGGAATGCGACTTTATTAGGTTCTGACAAAGAATTTAGTGTAGGAGGAGAATCATTTAATAGAATTTTCGGGGGTAATACTGTAGATATTAGACCTCAAGGAGCAGCTGAATTAACTTTTTCTGGAAATTTTGATAAAACAAAAAATCCAAATCTCACTGAAATCCAACAAAACAACGCAAATTTTAATTTTGATCAGAGTATACAAATGAATGTTATTGGAAAAATTGGAACTAAATTGACATTAAGAACTAATTACGATACTCAAAGTCAATTTGATTTTCAAAATCAAATGAAATTAGAATATACCGGTGATGAGGATCAAATTATAAAAAAAATTGAACTTGGAAATGTTAGTTTACCTCTCAGTGGTTCTTTGATATCTGGAACTCAGAGCTTATTTGGAATTAAAACACAATTTCAATTTGGTAGGGCAACTTTCACAGCAGTTTTTTCAGAGCAAAAATCAGAAACTAGTTCTATAAGTGTAAATGGTGGATCTCAAACGAATGATTTTGAAATGTTTGCAGATAACTATGAAGCTAACAAACACTATTTCCTCTCTCAATATTTTTATGAAAACTATGATAATGCTTTATCTAATATGCCAATAGTTAATTCAAATGTTCAGATTACAAATATTGAAGTATGGGTGACCAATAGAAGTGGTTCAACACAGAATGTAAGAAACATTTTAGGTTTTCAAGACTTAGGTGAGAGTATTAACTCAGGATTTACATATAACAACACTCTTAGTTCAAGTTCTCAACCATTAAGTGGATCAAATCCAGACAATAGAAATAATAATTTATTTCCTGAAGATTTAGTTAATGTATACCCTAATATTAGAAATGTAAGTCAGATTAATTCAATTTTAGATGGAAATTTAGATCAAACTGTTGATTATGAAAAAATTGAGAATGCAAGAAAATTATCATCATCTGAATATTCATTTGATCCAAGATTAGGATATATTTCGTTGAATCAAGCTCTAAATTCAGATGAAGTTCTTGCTGTTGCCTATCAATATACAATAAATGGTATTCCATACCAAGTTGGAGAGTTTTCAAATCAGCTTTCTTCACCTGATGTTTTAATACTAAAATTATTAAAAAGTACAATAATAGACATTAGTCTTCCAATGTGGAAATTACAAATGAAAAATGTTTATTCATTAGGAGCATATCAAGTAAATCAGGAAGATTTTAATCTACAAATACTCTACCAAGACGATGATTCAGGTATTCCTATTCAGTATATTCCCGAGGAGGGAATGAGCAATCAATTATTAATTCAAACACTTAATTTAGATAATTTAAACAGAAATAATGACCCTGGAGCAGATGGTATATTTGATTTTATTCCAAATTTAACTATTCGGACTTCCAATGGAAGAGTATATATTCCAAGTGTAGAACCATTTGGAAATTATTTGAGAAGAAAGATGATAAATTCTGGTTTATCTGAAGAAATTATTAATCAATATGTTTTTGATGCATTATATGATTCAACAAGAACTGCTGCATCTCAGGTTGCACAATTAAATAAATTTATTATTAAAGGTACTTATAAATCATCTTCAGGATCAGATATATCATTGAATGCAATTTCTATTCCTAGAGGGTCTGTAACTGTAAGTATGGGTGGAACCTTATTGGAGGAGAATATTCATTACACAATTGATTATAATTTAGGAAGAGTAAAAATAATTGATGAGGGAATTCTTAGTTCAGGCCAACAAATTGATATATCTATGGAAAATAATTCTGCTTATTCCTGGACAACTAAAAGATATATAGGTATTCATGGAGATTATGAGATTAATGAAGATTTATTATTTGGTGCAACTTTACTAAACTTGTCAGAAAATGTTCAAACTCCAAAAATAAATATTGGAGAAGAACCAATTTCAAATACAATTTGGGGGTTAAATTTATCTTATAATGATGATTCCAAATTATTAACTAAAATTGTTGATAAATTACCATTCATAAATACGGATGAAAAATCTACTGTAACAATAACTGGTGAATTTGCAAAGTTTGTTCCTGGTCACCCTAAGTCAATAAATGTTGATCAAGCTGGTACTTCGTATATAGATGATTTTGAAAATAGTCAATCCCCAATAAGTTTGACATCACCCCAAGTGTGGAACATATCAAGTACTCCACAAGATTTGGATCTTTTTCCAGAATCATCTTTTAATAATGATTTAAGATATGGATATAATAGATCCAAGATTGCATGGTATATTATTAATTCTGATCTTCAAAGAGAAACTGCTTATTCGCCTTCTCATATTTCTGATTCAGATAGAGAGGATCCATATGTGAGAGAAATTACAATTAATGAAATATTCCCAGATAAAGATATTCCTCATGGGCAACCTCTTGTTTTGAGAACTTTTGATTTGGCATATTATCCTAGTGAAAGAGGTCCATATAATTTTGATGTAGAGGGAGAGGTTGGTATTTCGGAGGGAATTGATGCAGACGGAAATTTAATTAATCCTTCGTCAAGGTGGGGAGGAATTACCAGAAAAATTGAAACTAATGATTTTGAAACAGCAAATATTGAATTTTTAGAATTTTGGATGATGGATCCATTTATAAATGAACCTAATTCTTCAGGAGGTGATTTTTACATAAACCTCGGAAATGTTTCAGAAGATGTTCTTAAAGATTCAAGAAAAAGTTATGAAAATGGTTTACCAATTGATGGTAACGAAAACAATATTGACACAACAGTCTGGGGTAGGGTACCCACTGTTCAAGCTTTAGTAAATGCATTTAATGGAGGTGAAGCAGCGAGAGAAATTCAAGATGTTGGACTAGATGGTATGGATGACCAAACAGAAAGAGATTTTAATCCAATAAATAATGACGAATCCTCAAATTACCTTAAAAGAATATCTAATTTGTATGGCGAAAGTTCAAATGCATATTTAAATGCCAATAGTGATCCAGGTGCTGATAATTATCATTTTTTCTATGGAAATGACTATGACTCCGAGGAAAAATCAATATTGGAAAGGTATAAACTTTACAATGGTATAGATGGAAATTCACCTTCAGCATCAGGAAATGCTACTCAAACTGCATATACTCAGTTACCTGATGTTGAAGATATTAATAATGATTACACACTAAATGAGTCAGAATCATTTTATCAATATAAAATAAGCTTAAGACCTGAGGATTTAAATGAAGTTGGAAAAAATTTTATAACCTCAATCAATGAAAATACTGGTCCCAAAAATGATACAAGATGGATTCAATTTAAAGTTCCTATCAGATCCTATGATAAAAAAATTGGAACAATCCCTGATTTTAGAAGTGTTAGATTCATGCGACTATTTGTTAAAAATTTTCAAGATGATGTCGTATTAAGATTTGCATCTTTGGATATGGTGAGAGGAGAGTGGAGAAAATATTTAAATAGTATTATAGATCCAGGTGAACAAATCGAAAATGATCAAACCGCATTTGATATTTCAGTAGTAAATTTTGAAGAAAATGGAAAAAGAAATCCTATTCCTTATGTTTTACCTCCAGGTATTCAAAGAGAACGAATTCTTGGGTCAACAGCTTTACAACAACAAAATGAACAATCACTTGCAATGAGAGTTTGCAATCTAGAAAATGGTGATGCACGTGGAACATTTAAAAATGTTAATATGGATATGAGAACTTACAATAAAATTAAGTTTTTTGTTCATGCTGAAGAATTGAATCCTGAAGACTTTAATTTGCAAGACAACGATTTAACTGTATTTATTAGAATAGGTTCTGATTATAATTACAATTATTATGAGTATGAAGTTCCTTTAAAGATCTCTCAATGGGGAGCGTCTAGGACAAGAGATATTTGGCCTGAAGAAAATGAAATAGAAATTGATTTTAATAATTTAAGACTTGCAAAAAATACTAGAAATAATGAAATAAGAAATGGTAACCAAAATATTAGTTTTAATGATCCATATACATATCAAATTTCTAATTCAACTGATAAAATTACTATAATGGGTAATCCTAATATAGGAAACGTTAGAACAATAATGCTAGGTGTAAAAAATCCCATTAATGAAATTGATGATGATGGTATGAGTAAATGCGCTGAGATTTGGATTAATGAACTAAGATTAACTGATTTTGATGAAAGAGGTGGATATGCTGCAAAAGGACAAATTAAAACTAAATTAGCTGATTTAGGTTCAATTAGTCTTGCTGGAAATTTAAGTACAGTTGGTTTTGGAAGTCTTGAACAAAGTGTAACAGAGAGAAGTAAAGAAGAAATGAGACAATATAATTTAACTTCAAATCTAGAATTAGGTAAGTTTTTTTCTCAAAATTCAAATATTAAGATACCTTTATTTATAGGAATATCTGAATCTGTAATTACCCCACAGTTTAATCCTTTGGATCCAGATATAGAATTGCAAGCTGTGCTTTCAGATGATAATCTGTCAGTATCAGAGAAAGATACTTTAAAAAAAATTGTAGAAAATTATACTTTAAGAAGATCATTAAATTTGACAAATATTAGAAAGGAAAAAAGATCTAGTAATAATTCAAGAAATAGTAAGTTCTCAAAATCAGATAGAGGTTCTGGAGAAAGGAAAAAAGAATCAAAAAGTAGGATATATAATATAGAAAACTTTAGTTTAAGCTATTCCTATAATGAAGTTTTTAATAGAAATATTGATACTGAATTTAGCACTTTGAGGGAACATTCTGGTGGTATAGGATATAATTTTAATAATTCTCCTAAGAATTATAAACCATTCAATAAAGTTAAATTTTTAAAGAAATCGAAGTATTTTAGGTTAATTAAAGATTTTAATTTTTATTTATTCCCAAGATCAATATCTGCAAGAACTGATTTTCATAGATCATTTTCTGAAGTAAAAATGAGAAATGTGGCCGCTCTAAATTCTACTGTCCCTCTCAATATTGTGGAACCTGATACGATGTATAATAAGTTATTTAACTTAACTCAAAATTATTCAGTAAAGTTTGACTTAACTAGAAGTATTAAACTGAATTTCTCTACTAATTCAAGATCAATTGTTGATGAACCTGAAGGTAGAATTGATTCATATGAAAAAAAAATAGCTTTAAGAGATAGTATTTTAAATTTTGGAAGACCAACTAATTATAGACATCAGTTTGACATTAGATATTCATTACCAATAAATAAGATACCTATAACTGATTGGGTAAATTTAACACTAAATTATGATGGAACATATGATTGGAATGCTGCATCAATAGCATTTTCTAATGATTCAATAAATCTTGGTAATACAATCCAAAATACAAATAAAAAGAGAATAAATGCTCAGTTTAATGTTAAATCTCTTTATAATAAGTTACCTTTTCTAAAAGAACTATTAAATAGTTCATCTTCTAATAATTCTTCAAACAGGGGAAGAATCACCCAATCCAGAGACAGGTCTGTAGTAAAAAGAATAGAGGAAGAGGAAGAAGAGGAGGAAGAGGAGGAAGAAGAAGATAATTTTAAGAAATACTCTAAAATTGTGTTTAATTCTATTTTTAAAACTATCTTTTCAGTAAAAAATGTCAATTTTAGTTATGATGAGACAAATGGAACTATGATTCCAGGGTTTTTACCTTCTGTTGGACCTTTTGGAATGGAGAATGCTTTTTTTAGCAATCCTGCTCCAGGTTGGAAGTTTATTTTAGGTAGTCAAAGAGATTTAAGACCTGATTTAGCAAAAAATAATTGGATCACAAAAGATACTTTACTTAATCAACAATATACCCAACAATTTACTTCAAGATTAAATTTAAGATCCACATTAGAACCAATAAATAAATTTAGATTACAAATTACTGCACAGAGAAATCAAAATATAAATCAATCTGAGACATATAGAAATATTGGAAATGAACAAATCCCAGTTTTTCAATCATTAAATCAAAATGAAACTGGAAGTTTTACAATGTCATTTTTAGCAATTAAAACTGCATTTAGACCAATGCAATTAAATTCTTCTAAAACATTTAATGATCTAAGAGCAATGAGATCTGTAATTGCAAATAGAGTTGCAAGACAATACAATCCTAATTATTTAGTTGAAAATTCTTATCCAGTTGGATTTGGATCTAGTTCACAAGAAATTTTAATTCCTGCGTTTATGGCAGCATATTCGGGAACAAATCCAAATAAACAAAATTTAAATAAATTTCCGTCTATTCCATATCCCAATTGGACTTTAAAATATGATGGTTTAATTGATATTCCTTGGATAAAAAAAAGATTTAAAGCTTTTTCAATTTCTCATGGTTATTCGTCAACATTTTCAATTAATTCATATCAAACTAATTTATTTTTTGGATCACTACAAGAACCCTTTTCAGGAAGCACAGATAGTAATCCTGAAAATTTTGACTCAAATGGAAATTATTTATCTGAATTTCAAATTCAAACAGTGAGTATTAGTGAACAATTCAATCCATTAATAAAAATTGATTTAACAATGAATAATAGCTTAACTACAAGGTTAGAATTTAGTAGAGATAGGCAAGTATCTTTGAGTTTAAATAATAATCAAATTCAAGAACAAATTGGAAAGACAATTAGTATTGGATTAGGTTATAGTATTGATGATTTTGAATTTAGTATTGGAACTGCAAATGGTAATAAAACTTATTCTTCTAACTTAGATTTAAATTTGGATTTATCCCTAAGACAGTCATCCTCTGCAATAAGAAGTCTTGAGGAAAATACACATCAACCAATTAGTGGTAGTACAGATATAAATATTCAGTCAACAGCAGATTATGTTTTAAGTCAGAAAGTAAATCTTCAAATATTTTACAATAGGATGGTGAAAAAATTTGAAGTAGCTAATTCTTTTGATACTTCAAACAGCAGCTTTGGAATTAAACTCAGATTTTCATTTGGATAATGATTCAAATAAACATGCGTTTAAAAATTTGGATAATTATTAATCTTAGACTAAATTATTGTATATTTACCTTTCTTTTAAAAAAATATAAACAAATTAAATTTTTAGATCATGATTAGGTTGCTTAAATTAACAGTTATTCTATATGCTTTTCCGCTTTTTTCTCAAACTTATTTTTCAGAAAATTTTGAATCTGGAAACTTAGATCAATGGACTACAGTTGACTCTGACGGAGATGGATACACTTGGGCAATAAATAACTATGGAGATGAACAAAATAATATTGTTATATCTCAGTCATGGACTAATGGTGTAATTTTATATCCTGATAATTGGTTAATTTCAATTCCTATTGATTTATCTTCTGCGGTTAGTCCAACTCTTTTTTGGAAAGTGAAAGCTCAAGATCAAGCATGGGCAAATGAAAACTATACAGTCTATGTTGCAGACTCAGATGATATTTCATCATTAGAATCGTCCCCTTTTACTTTCAATGAAGTTATTGGTACATCAAATGGTTATGTAAACAGAACTCTTGATTTATCAGATTTTGTAGGTCAAGAATCTGTTCACATTGCTTTTAGACATCATGATGTTTCAGATATGTTTGTTTTAAATGTTGATGAAATTAGCATCGTTAACTCCTCTGGTGATGCAGTATCACTTTCATCTCCAGAAAAATTAATGTTTAGTGAAAATGGTTCATATATTGATAAGATTTATGGTGTTGTGACAAGTCCCAATGCTCAAGCTTCATTCGATTTTTCTGTTACTAGTTTTAGTAGCGAACCATTCTCAAATTACTCTTTTGAGTCCTCTATTGACGGTTCTTCTTCCACTTACAATAGTTCACAAACTCTCAATCAACTTGATTCAGAATCATTTACTGTCAATCTTGGACTTGGTGAACACCAAGTCTCAGTTTCTTTAATTAATAGTTCAGGGGATGTTCTTTCTACAATATCTGAAACTATTACAGTATCTGAACCAACACCTAATTATGTCAAAAATGATTCATATGGAAATAATCACAATTTACATTCATATATACAAAATGGAGATGTTGTAGTTTTAGATTTAATGGCTTCTTACTGTGGACCTTGCGAAACTTCAACACCTCATTTACAAAATTTATATGAATCTTATGGGGAAGGACAAAATGGTCTTCACATAATGGGAATTACAAGCTATTATGCTGATAATACAAACGCAATAATGAATAGTCTTGGTTGGGGCGGATATTATCCATATTTTGCTTATGAAGATAAAAACTGGAACTTATTAACTCATTATGAGTCATTTACTGATGTAGGGGGATTACCTTCTTTTATGGTAATTTGTCCAAATCGTTCTAACCCTTCTTTTTCGACAGTAAGTTATACATCTGTTGGATGGCCCGCTGATCCTGCTGCTACATATGCAATTGATGAAATTGAAGATGCTGTATTGTCTTGCTCTAATAGCTCTATCAATTTATCAGCTGAAAAAATTGTTTCTGAATTAGATTACAATATTTATCCAAATCCCGCATCAAATTTTGTTAATATTGAATTTGAAAATAATTCATCAGAATCTACAGCTAAAGTTCAAGTTATAAATATTTTAGGTGAAATTGTCCTCGATACCCCGCTTAATATAAATTCAAATTTTAATAGTATTAGATTACCAATATTTAATTTAAATAACGGAACATATCAAATTAATTTAACTGTGGGATCAAATTTTCATACCAAAACAATAAATGTATTTAATTAAATTATTATGAAAAATATTTCATTTTTAACGTTATTATTACTTTGTTTTACCAATTCAATTTCTTCTCAAAGTCTCTCTTTAGATTATGACATTTATAGTTATTCATCTCCAGGTGAGGTTAATGAAATGAAAATATATGTAACTAATGAAACAGATCAAAATCTCCCAATAATAGTTACAAAAACAGTAATTACTGATTTAGACGTTATCTCAACTTTTTGTTGGGGGGCAACCTGTTATACACCCACAACCTCAGTTTCAACTTATTCTGAGGTCATAAATTCGGGTTCAACATCCTCTGCTTTTACTGGTTATGTCCATGATATGCCATCAAATACAGAAGTACCAGTTAGATTTTGCTTTGCAGTTGAGACCGATATTTCTGATAAAGTGTGCGCGCAGGTTATTTTTTCTTCAATGACTGAACCAATGTCTTTGGAAGATAATATTGTAGATTTTAATATCTATCCAAATCCTTCATCTGATTTTATAAAGTTTAGCTCCTCTGAGAAAATTTATTCTGAAATTTATATATACGATTTACTTGGAAATACTCTCAAAGTTTTAAATAACTCTGATAACAGGATTGATGTCAGTGATTTAAAGTCAGGTATTTATATTTTATCAACCAACACAGAAAATAATTCTATTTTCAAAAGATTTACTATTTCAAAATAATTTAAGGATCTTTTGAGTTTTTTTTTTGATTGTAATCAATTCTTTTAAAACAATTATTACATTTGATAAAATTTAGATTAAATAATGAAAATTTCTTACAACTGGATAAAAGATTATTTGGATATTGATATTCCACCTAATAAGGTTGCTGAATATTTAACTGAAACTGGACTTGAAGTTGAAGGATCTGAAAAATTTGATCAATATAAAGGTGGATTAGATGGATTAATTATAGGAGAAATAATTTCTTGTAACAATCATCCTAATGCTGATAAATTAAAAGTAACTACTGTAGATATTGGGGAAACAATATTAAACATTATTTGTGGTGCACCAAATGTATCTACTGGACAAAAGGTGGTGATAGCTCCAGTGGGATCAAAAATTTATTCTTTAGATGGCAATTCATTTAAAATTAAAAAAGTTAAAATCAGAGGTTTAGAGTCAAATGGTATGATATGCAGCTCATTTGAAATTGGGATTGGAGATGATCACGATGGAATTTTAGTACTAGACAATAGTGCAAAAAAAGGACAAAATTTAAAACACTATCTTAACCTCACTACTGATCATATTTTTGAAATAGGTTTGACACCTAATAGGTCAGACGCAATGGGTCATATTGGAGTTGCAAGAGATTTAAATGCAAAATTGAATTGTTTAGGTTTTTCTCACAAATTTACTAAACCAAATATTTCTAATTTTAAGATTGATAGCTCAGATTTCCAGCTAGATATTAAAATTAAAGATGACTCATGCAAAAGATATGCTGGAATAATAATTAGTAATATTGAAGTAAAATCCTCTCCAAAATGGATTTCTTCTAGGTTAATTTCTATTGGCCTAAAACCAATTAATAATATTGTTGATATAACTAATTATCTGATGTATGAATCTGGGAATCCTCTTCATGCATATGATTATGATAAAATTAAGGGTAAGATTATTCAGATAAAAAAAGAAAACAATATTAAAAAATTCAAAACTTTAGACAATAAGGAAATTACATTAAACCGTGAAGATCTCGTTATATCAGATAATGATGATGTCATGTGTCTTGCTGGAGTAATAGGTGGTTTAGATTCTGGAGTTACTAAAAAAACCAGGACTATTTTTCTTGAGTCTGCATACTTTGATCCAATATCAGTTAGAAAGTCTGCAAAAAAATTTGGCTTAAATACAAGCGCCTCATTTAGATTTGAAAGAGAAGTTGATATTGATAATATAATATATAATTTAAAAAGAGCTTCGATATTGGTTAAAGATATTGCAAATGGTAAAATAACTTCAAATATTTTTGATTATTATCCTCAAAAATTTAAAAAAAATATTGTTGAATTTTCATATGATTATTGTGATAGAATTATCGGTAATAAGATTAATGAAAATATTATTAATACCATTCTCAGTGATTTAGAAATTGAAATCATAGATAATAAAAAAAATAAATTACAATTGTTAATACCTCACTACAGATCTGATGTTACAAGAAGTATTGATGTTGTTGAGGAAATTTTGAGAATTTATGGTTATGATAACATAATTTCTTCAAATGAATTAGTTAATACATTAAATTACAATCAAATAAGGAATGACCACAGATTTAAAGAGTTAATTTCAGAGTTTCTTTCTTCAAATGGTTTTAATGAAGTAATAAATAACTCTCTAATTAATGAAGAATCTCAAAAATTATTTTTTGGTGCTGATTCATTTGATTTAATCTCATTAATAAATCCTCTCAGTAAAGAGTTAAATGTCTTGAGAAAGACTATGTTATTTGGAGGTTTATCAAATATTGAGTATAATATAAATCGACAAAATAAAGATATATTACTCTATGAGTTTGGAAATATTTATTCCAAAAAGAATGAAAGTTTTCAAGAATCTGAAAAATTAGCTATTTGGATTACAGGAAGGTTTCAAAAGCATAGTTGGAATACTAATGATATTTTCACAGATTTTTTTTATTTAAAATCAATAATTGAAAAAATTTTATTTAAAATGGATCTTGAGAATAAATATAATATCGAAGTTATTAATTCTAATTCCTCAAGTCAATCAATAGTATATAAAGTTAATAATCAAAGTGTTATTAACTTATTAAAGTTAAATAAAGATATACTTAAATTTTCGGGAATTAAACAAGATGTTTATTATGCCGATATTGATTGGAAAATATTACTTGACCAAGTTTTGATAAATAAAACTAAATTTAAAAATGTTTCTAAATTTCAGTTTGTAACTAGAGACCTTGCCCTTTTAGTTAACAAGGATATTCAATTTAGTCAAATTGTTAGTATATCATTTAATTTTAATAATAAAATATTAAAGAAAGTAGAATTGTTTGATTATTATGTCGGTAAGAATATAGATAAAAATAAGAAATCTTATGCAGTGAGATTTAAATTTTTAGACAATACAAAAACATTATTAGACTCTCATATTGATAGATTAATCAAAGGAATATATAAAAACTTAAATAAAGAACTTGGAATTGAGTTGAGAGATGGTGTATTATAAAAAATTTTAATATGGAAAAAAATAATATTTTTTGTTCTTTTTGTGGAAAAGATAAAAAAGATACAGAAGTTTTAGTTGCAGGTAATAAAAGTCATATTTGTAACTTATGTATTTCACAAGCTAATAAAATTATTGAGGAAGAAAATCAATCTGATAATTACTCTAAACTTAATAAACAACTAAGTCTTGTCAAGCCTGAAAAAATTCATTCATTTTTAAATCAATATGTTATTGGTCAAAAAAATGCAAAAAAAATATTATCAGTTGCAGTCTATAATCATTATAAGAGGATATCTCACAATAAAATTGATAATATAGTAGAAATTGAAAAGTCTAATATTCTACTTGTTGGTAAAACTGGAACAGGAAAAACTTTACTTGCAAAAACAGTGGCTAAACTATTAAATGTTCCCTTTACTATAGTAGATGCCACAGTTTTGACTGAAGCAGGTTATGTTGGTGAGGATGTGGAGGGAGTTCTATCAAGACTACTTCAATTATGCAATTTCGATATCAAATTAGCTGAAAGAGGAATAATCTTTATTGATGAAATTGATAAAATTGCTAGAAAAAATGACAACCCTTCAATAACTAGAGATGTTTCTGGTGAAGGAGTCCAACAAGGTCTACTTAAATTATTAGAAGGAACAATAGTAAATGTGCCACCACAAGGTGGTCGTAAACATCCAGATCAAAAATATATAAAGTTAAATACTAAAGATATTTTATTTATATGTGGAGGTGCATTTGATGGAATTGAAAGAATAATAAAAAGTAGAATTAATAAAAGTGTTATTGGATTTGGAAATTCTCCAAATAATTATTTTGATGATGATCAAGTTTTAAATTTTGTATCATCAACTGATATAAAATCATATGGATTAATACCAGAATTAGTTGGAAGACTTCCCATACTATGTTCCTTAGATTCTTTAGATAAAGATGCTCTAGTAAAAATCTTAACTGAACCTAAAAATTCAATTATTAAACAGTATAAGAAAATTTTTGAAATGGATGATAAAATTTTATATATAGAAGATGAAGTAATAGAATTTATAGCTGACAAAGCTCAAAAATTTAATTTGGGTGCCAGAGGTCTTCGGTCTATTTGTGAAACGATTTTAATGGATTTAATGTATTCATCTCCCTCTTCTGATAAAAAAATATTTAAGGTGACTATTGAGTTTGTTAAAGAAAAGTTATCAATTAATAATTTAAATAAATTAAGAGCTGTAAGTTAGTAAATGTATGAGGTAATTATTGGTTTGGGTTCTAATTTAGGTAATAGATGTGATAATATCCACTCAACTATTTTAGATATAAAAAAGATATCAAATTTAAAAAAGATATCAAATTTATACGAAACTGAATCTTGGGGATATATTGATTCAAAATATCTAAATTGTGCATTGATGATAGAAACTAATTTAAAACCCAGGAAATTACTGGAAAAATTTATCAAAATTGAACTTAAGTATGGAAGAAATAGAATAAAACTTGACACTTATGAAGCTAGAATAATTGATATTGATATTCTCTTAATTAAAGGACATAAAATTAACACTCAATATTTAAAAGTTCCTCATCCAAGGATTAGTTTGAGAAAATTTGTACTGACGACTTTATTAGATATTATACCAAATTGGGTTCATGAAATTGAAAATAAAACTATAGAAAATTTATATCAAAATTGTAAAGACATT
>CACDER010000002.1 GCA_902551855.1 uncultured Cryomorphaceae bacterium
AATATTTGATTCATTTCTTGAACATAAGTCTTACAAAAGTTTTTTTGAAGTATCATTACTTTTATCAGTAGGAGCCAATTTAAATAATAACTCCACGATATTCTTTTTTTTAATTATAAGCGGCTTATATCTTAGCAATAAATTTAATATGAGATATATTATTATTGTATTGATTGGATATTTAACTCCATTTTTTTTTAATTATACTATATGTAAATATTTAAAAATTGATTTTTTTTACTCTACCGGGTTTAGATTTTATAATATTACAAATTTCTCTTTTGGAGAAAAAATAATAATTTTATTTATCACAATAATAGTTTTACTAAACTTTACAATCAATTTTTTTAATAAGTCTATGAGTCAAATAGATTCAAAAAAAAATATTCAATTTAATATTTTACTGGCTGTTTCATTAACTTATTTATTTATATTTTCTTATGAAGTTAAATATGAAATAGTTTGCTTAATTATTCCCTTAGTTAATATTTTTAATAATTTTTTCAAAGAAAAAAAATATTTAATTATGAAAACAGGATTAATCCTATCAATAATTATAACTCAAATAGTTGAAATAGTATTTAATTAAAGAGAAAAGATTCTTGATATATTGAATCCAAAATAAATATCTCCATCAAGCCATCGACCAGTTGTTTCATTAATGAAAGATTTCTCATACATTCCCTGAGAATTAGTTAAATGTAACTGAAAAACATGACCACCAGTTTCAATATCAAAACCAATTGAAAGTGAATTTTTATAATTATCAATAAAATTTTTAAACCTGTAAAAGTATTCCGAATTTAAAGTAACTCTTTTTGATAACTTTATTCTTTGTCCAAATCCAACTGAAAACTGATCATTAGGAATTAGATTATTTGAAACTAAATTACTGTGAATAAAAGTTGGAGAAATTTGAAATGAGAATAATTTATTTATTTTTCTTGAGATTAAAATTTGATACAAATAGGAAATTCTTGATTTAAAGGGATAATTATTAATTAATGGATATCTAATTGTATTAATGAATAGAGAATTATACATGCATATATTAAATGGGAAAAAATTACTTTGTCTAAAGATTTTATTTTTACTAAAAAATTCATAAGTCTTTTGATGAGTATTTCTTGCTAAACCTATAGAGGAGAAATTTGTTAAACCATAATCTAGAGACATTCTCATCTGGGCTTGATCTAAGCCCCACAATTCATATGCTCCTGAATTTATGGTCCCAAAACGATGTTCAATGATAAAATTTAAATTCTTTTTACCGGTAATTTCAGTAGATTGACCATTAATAACTTTGGTTGCTTTAAATGTTGCAATTGTGTATACTTTGTCATTACCTTCATTTAGAATGGAAAGTAATTCATCTTGCGCTTGTAAGAAATTAATTTTTATAAAAAATATTGAATAAATTATCAGTTTATTTTTTCTTAAATTTTGCATTAACCTTAACATTTACAGTATTATTTATTTTATTTGATACAATCTTAGGAATTTTAATATTGTAATCGGAACATAACAAGTTAAATTCAGATATACCCTCAATGATTTCTCCACTCTTTTTAAAAGATGCTCGAATTTTCATTTTCTTTTTTATTCCATGAAAATCCATTTCGCCGTTTATTTCAATATTTTTTTTACTGAAAAGATCATCGAGATTTTCTTGATAAAATCCAATGAATGTGGCATTAGGAAATTTATCAGATTCAACATAATTTTCATTAAAATGCTCTTCCATTAAAGATATTTTAAAATTAAAACCTCTGAGTGGAACCTGAAAAGCTATTTTTTTATTATTCAAGTCTATAACCGCACTTACTTGACTATTTTTTGCTTCAATTATTTCTAATGCATCAGCATCTGACAGAAAATAAATTTCTGCATCTCTAGTAATATAAATTTGAGAAAAGCAAATAAAACTATTTAGAAGAAAAAATAAAAAACTTGTTAATTTCATGTTAATTGTTCAAATAACCCTGATTAATCCATGATTTAATTTTATTTATCTCACAGTTTTGCAACTTATATCCTTGCGGCATTAATAAAATATCACCTTCATTTCTTTCTATCCTATTTAATATTCCAGATATACCTGGTGCATTAATTCTTTCTATTATTTGTTCATAAGTCTCTAAACTCAGATATACTGAAGGAGATGGGCCTCCGTGACAAGATTGACAATTGTATGCAAATATAGGCAAGATATCCCTTTCAAACTGAACATCTAGAGTATCACAGGAAATTTCATTAAATAAATCATTTTGATTTTCATATGCACAGCTTGTGACTAAAAATGTAATTATTAGTAAAAAAAAAATGTTTTTCATTAAATTTATAAATATTTTACAAATTTCTTACTTTTTTTTTAATTAATAAAAATTAATTTACACTAAAGATGAAAAATAAATCAAACCCATTTAAAATAGTTTCATTAATATTTGTAATATTTTCAATTTTTATTTTACTTGTTTTTAAAAAATATATATATAGAGAACACGAAAATATTTCTTTAAAAAATCCAGATATAATTATCAATGCTGACAAATTATATTATGATTTTACTAATTTTACTGATTCATCAAATTCAAAATATTTAAATAAAATTATCTTAATTGATGGAAATTTAATTAGTTTAGATAATCGGAATATTTTATTAAGTCCAGGAATTTCAATTTTACTCGAAAAAAATATAACTAAAATTAATAAAAAGGAAGAAATAAAGGTAAAGGGGAGATGCTTGGGTTTTGACAATATATTAATGGAAGTTAAAATTGATAAAGCTACATTAGTAAATTAATAATGAAAAATAGAAAAAAATTTATTGATAAAAAAAAAATTTTTACTTCTAATTTATCAGTAATTATAAGTATGACCATAGTTTTATTTCTCTTTGGTCTTATCAGTTCGCTGTTATTGCAATCTAAAATTATCTCTAAAAATATTAGAGAAAATATCAAATTTTCATTAATTCTAAAAGAAACTTCAGATAGTGAATTGAAATTATTGATAAACAAACTAAAATTAAATAAAAATATTAAGTCAATTACATTCAACTCAAAAGATGATGCTGCAGCAAAACTAACTTCAGAAATTAATCAAGATTTTGTTGAAACAATTGGATATAACCCTCTCCCTGATGTTATTGATATTAAATTTTTTAATACAATTTTAATTGAAAAAAATACTTTTGAAATAATTAATTATTTAAAATCTTTAAATTTTGTCGATGAAATCATATACAATGATATACTGATTAGTACCGTAAAAAATAATCTCAATAAAATTTCTTACTTATTATTATTTACAATAATTTTATCCACTTTAATATCAATTAGTTTAATTAATTCTTCCATACGATTATTAATATTTTCAAAAAGATTTTTAATTAAAACAATGCAACTTGTTGGAGCAAAAACTAATTTTATCAGGAAGCCATTTATTTTAAATAATATTAAAAATGGTATCATTTCCTCCTTTTTTGCAATTATATTGATTAATATATTAATTGACTATATTTTAAAATATTTCTCAGAATTAAATATTTTTTTTGATATTAAAAATAAACTTACAATATTTACCATTATTATTTGTTTTGGAATTATTATTCCATGGGTTTGCACATTCTTAGCAGTAAGAAAATATTTAAAATTAAGTACTAATGATTTATATGAATAAATATGAAAAATAACTCTTTATTTAAGAAAGAAAATTATAAAGTAATGATAATAGGATTGATATTTATAGCTGTAGGTTTTATTCTTATGTCAGGCGGTGATACTAATGATGAAACCAGTTTTAACGAGGAAATATTCAATTTTAGAAGAATAACCGTAGCTCCAATAATAATTATAATAGGTTTTATTATTGAAGTTTTCGCTATTATGCTTAAAACTAATAGAAATCCGAATAAATGACAATAATTGATGCAATCATTCTTGGAATATTTCAAGGAATGACAGAATTTCTCCCAGTTAGTAGTAGCGGTCATAATGAAATTATTGAATCAATTCTCAAAATTAATTCTTACGAAAATAATTTATTAACCATTACTGTATTGCATGCTGCAACTGCATTGAGTACTGTTGTAATATTCAAAAAAGAATTCTATAAAACTTTCTCGGGATTTTTAATGTTTAATTGTAATAACGAATTTAAATTTTCCGTAAAAATAATTATATCAATGATTCCAGCGGTTATTATAGGTTTATTTTTTGAAAAAAACATTGATCTTTTATTTCAAAATAACTTACTCCTGGTTGGTTTAATGTTAATAGTAACAGGAATTCTATTATTTCTTTCTGATAAAAAAATTAAGACGAATAAAGGAATAAGTTTTAAAAATGCTTTTATAATTGGTTTAGCACAATCGATTGCAATTCTCCCAGGTTTATCAAGATCTGGGAGTACTATATCAACAGCAATTTTTCTTGGTATTGAGAAAAAATTAGCAGCAAAATTTTCTTTTATGATGGTTGTACCTCTAATTTTTGGAAAGATAATTAAAGACATCTATGAACTAAAATTATATGACCTTAATGAAGAATTTACTCCTCTTTTTTTTGGTTTTTTATCGGCATTCTTCACTGGGTTGATTTCATGCTCTTTTATGATAAAACTAGTTCAAAAAAGTAAATTACGGTATTTTTCAGTTTACTGTTTTATAATGGGATTTATCTGTTTTATTAAATTTTACTAGAATAAATGCAGGAAGATATTATTATAAGTGGTTTTGGAAGTATTTCGTGTTTGGGCTCTGAATATAACGAAATATGGAATAATTATCTTGCTAAAAAGACTAGACTAAGTTTCAAAAAAATATTAAAATCTAAGATACCTATAGGAATATTAGATAAAATTGAGATAGAAAAAATAAATGAAATTCAACGTGAAAATAAATTTTATAAAAGATTAGATAAATCTGTCTTAATGTCAATTTTTGCATCAAGAATAGCAATCAAAAGTTCAAATTGGAATAAAAGTTCAAAATTATCAATTAACATAGGGTCATCTAGAGGTGCAACTGAATTATTCGAAAAATACCATAAAGATTTTTTGAATAATAAATCGTCAAAATTATCGCCAATATCGTCTCCTAATACTAGTTTAGGTAATATTTCTACATGGGTTGCGTATGATATTGGATTCAAAGGATTTTCTTTTTCACATTCAATAACTTGCAGTACTGCACTTCATTCAATTTTAAATGGAATTGCATGGTTAAAATCTGGAATGTCTAAAAGATTTATTGCAGGAGCATCTGAGGCTCCTATTACAAATTTTACGATTTCTCAAATGAAAAGTTTGAATATATATTCAAATAAACTGACAAAATATCCTTGTCAACCTTTTAATTTAAAAAATAATCAAAATACAATGGTTGTCTCTGAAGGGGCTTCGTCTTTTTGTCTTGAATTACAAAAAAAACAAAATAAAAAAAGAGTTGTAAAAATTGCTGGATATGGTTATTATAATGAAAAAATAAGCCATAATACCTCTATTAATAAAGAAGGTATTGGATTATATAATTCAATGAAAATAGCATTAAATATGACTAATTTAAATACTGTAGATTGCATTATAACCCATGCACCTGGAACTATTTTGGGAGATAAAAGTGAATTTAATGCAATTAAAAAACTTTTTGGGAAATTTATCCCAAGAATTACATCTAATAAACACATTATGGGTCATTCCTTTTCAAATTCAGGAGGATCAAGTATTGAAATGGGAATTATGATGCTCAAAAATAATTACTTTATTGATTTACCTTTCGAAACAATTTTTGAAAATAAGAATTTGAATAGTGATCTGAATTCTATAATGATAAATTCTACAGGATTTGGAGGTAATTCTGTTAGCATTATATTAACTTTATAGAAAAATTATAAATAAACTTTATATTTGGATTATTAAATCAAACCCACATAAAAATTCATGAAGATACCTTACATAAAAAAATGGACACCTTGTAAAATAGAAAAATTATTTAAATTTCCTTTAATTGACTTAATTTATGAAGCTTCTAAAATTCATAGGAAACATCATAAATCTAATGAAGTTCAAATTAGTACTTTAATTTCAATAAAAACTGGAGGTTGTCCTGAAGATTGTGGATATTGTCCTCAAGCCTCCAGATATAATACTAATATTGATAAAAATGAATTAATGAATATTAATAAAGTAAAAGCTCAAGCATTAAGAGCTAAGAGTTCTGGTTCTTCGAGGATTTGTATGGGGGCAGCATGGAGAAATATAAAAGATGGAGAAGAATTTGATAAAGTTTTAGAAATGATAAAATGTGTTACTGAACTTAATATGGAAGTCTGCTGTACACTAGGTATGGTAAATAAAGATCAAGCAAGACGACTTTATGAAGCTGGACTTTATGCCTATAATCACAATGTTGACACTTCAGAAGAATATTACAAAAAAATAATTTCTACTAGAGGTTATCAAGATAGAATAAAAACCATAAACAATGTCAGAAAAGCCGGTATTACTGTTTGCTCGGGTGGTATAATTGGAATGGGAGAGTCTGAAAAAGATAGAGCTTCCATGCTATATACCTTATATAAGCTTGATCCTTATCCAGAATCAGTCCCCATTAATGCCTTAGTTCCAGTTAAAGGGACCCCAATGGAAAATAAAATAAAAATTGAAATATGGGACATAATTAAGATGATAGCAATTACCAGAATAGTACTACCAAAAACTAATGTGAGGCTCTCAGCTGGCAGAAAAGATTTTTCAGATGAGGGTCAAACCTTATGCTTTATATCTGGTGCTAATTCAATTTTTGCTGGAGATAAACTTTTAACTACTCCAAATCCTAATATTAATGATGATTTAAAATTATTTAAAATACTAGGAATTAAATACAAAAAGGCATTCAAAAATATTTCTAGAACTCCAATTAATGAAAATTATAAATTATCTAAAAGAAAATATCCAAAAGAAAATTGGTCTAGACCTAATCATAAAATTCAAGCCAACATTGACTCTGCTAATAAAGCAAAAAAAATTAAATTTAATAAAGTTTGATGAAAAAACTACTACTTATTTTAACCCTAATAAATTCAATTAATTGCTTTTCTCAAAATTTTTTTTGGGGGACAAAAATTGGAATTTCGTCTACTAATCTTAATTTATATAATATAGAAAATAATACAATAAAATTCAAAAATATTTCTGACGTTACAATTGGTTACGATTTAGGAATATTCTCTAGAATATCATTTTTCGGTATTTTTGTTCAACCTGAAATTGTTTATTCACAAATAAATTCAAATTTTAATATTTCAAATAACTTTTCTGATAATTATGATATAGATATATCTTTAAGAAAAAGTAATAATGTTAAGGTTAACAAATTAGATATACCTATTTTATTTGGTAAGAATTTTTTCAAAATTACTAGATTCAATGCTGGCCCGGTTTTTAGTTATGTAATAAACCAAAGAAATAAAACTAGTGAGAATAATCAAAATACTGAAATAAATTTTTTTAAATCTAATATTAGAGGCCAAATTGGGACGGGGCTAAATCTCCCTTTTCTTATTATTGACATTAGATACGAATTTTCATTAAACCCAATTGGGAAGAAAGTAAATATTGAAGAATTAACAATTCAATCTGACCAAAAAATAAATTCTTTTTTAATTTCGATTGGTATCAAACTATAACTATTTCAATTTAGCATTTTGTTTGTGTCTAAGAAAATCTCTTTTTGTTTTTTTAATAAAATTTTTTTTGACAGCTTCTTCTAAATCAATTCCTGTTTGATTTGAAATACATACCAAAACCCATAATATATCTGCAAGTTCATCCTCAAGATTATATACTTTATCTGATTCTTTTTGTGATTGATCTCCATATTTTCTAGCAAATATTCTGGCTAACTCTCCAACTTCTTCCATTAATATGGATAAATTTGTTAACTCACTAAAATATTTTACTCCATACTTTTTTATCCAAAGATCAACTTTTTTTTGAAGTTCTTTAAGTTTCATTTATACATTATTTTGAAATTACTTTTAATTTAGTAAACATTCTTCTTAAATAAATATTTATAATAATATTAATAAAGATATGATTTTCAAATCACATAAAAGTTTAGTGTTGATTTAATTGACAATAGTTCTAATATATTAATAATTTTTAAGCATCCAATTTACTAATTTATCTCTAAACTACTTGGTATACTTTTTTATTAAAAAAATGTAAATTGTGCATGTTTTAAAAAAATTTAATATAATATTTTTTACTTATTATAAATTCATAATTTTAAAAACTAAATAAAAATTTACATAAGTATTATTTTACTTATGTAAAATTTATTCTATTAATTAAAGAATATGCTCAAAATTGCTCATGATGTTATATATAATCACCAATTAAAAGAGAATCATAGATTTCCAATGATTAAATATGAACTAATTCCTGAACAACTCATTATGGAAAATACATGTATTGAGAATAATTTTTTTAAGCCTGGGAAAATTAGTGACAAAATAATACTTTTAACTCATCATGAATTTTATTACAATAAATTAATTAATCAAACACTAAATGATAGAGAAATTAGAGCAATTGGTTTCCCAATGTCAAATAAACTTATTAAAAGAGAAAAAATGATTGTTCAAGGCACAATAGAATGTGCTTTGAATTCAATTAAATACGGAATTTCAATGAATATAGCTGGTGGAACTCATCATGCCTTCTCTAATCGTGCAGAGGCATTTTGTTTACTCAATGATCAAGCAATTGCTGCAAATTTTTTAATTAATAACGATTATTGTAAAAAAATATTAATTTTAGATTTGGATGTTCATCAAGGAAATGGAACAGCGGAAATATTTAGTAAAAATATAAATGTTTTTACGGTATCATTTCATGGAGAAAAAAATTATCCATTTAGAAAAGAAAAAAGTGATTATGATCATGGTTTTAAGGATGGAACTTCTGATAGAGAATATTTAAATAAAATTAAGTATGATATACCAAGATTAGTAGAAAAGTTTGAACCAGACTTTATTTTTTACCTTTCAGGTGTAGATATTATTGAAAATGACAAGCTTGGTAGATTGTCTGTTTCAATAAATGGATGCAAAGAACGAGACAGATTTGTATTAGATTATTGCAAAGCTAATAATATTCCTATACAAGTAAGTATGGGGGGAGGATATTCTCCAAATCTAAAAGATATTATTGAAGCTCATGCTAACACCTTCAGGCTAGCTCAAGAAATTTACTTTTAATAGTAAATGGAATCTGACAATATATTTCTAATTAATATGATTAAGAAATTTTAATAATATTAATTACAATTAGTATGAAATCATTTTTTTTTTGAATTTAATGTTATTGTAAATGGTCCATCATTTACAATATTGACTTTCATATTTTGACCAAAATAACCAAATTTAGTTTTTTTAAAATTATTGGATTTTATACCAAATTTGAACTTTTCATATAATTTTTCTGCTTTATCTGGTCTTTCAGCTCGAATAAATGATGGTCTGTTTCCTTTACTTGTATTTGCCAAAAGCGTAAATTGACTAACCAATAAAATTTCCCCATCAACGTCTCTAATTGATAAATTTAATTTATCTTTTCCATCGGGAAATACTCTTAAATTTAAAAGCTTATTAACAAGCCAATTTATATCTTTCTCAGAATCTCCAATTTCAATCCCAATAAAAACTAAAAGCCCCCTATTAATCTTACTTATTAATTTATTTTTAACAAAAATACTTGCATTAGAAACTCTTTGAACAACTAATTTCATAAAATTTATCTGTATTGGTTTGAATGGGCTTCTAACAAATTTAGATAACTATTATATCTCATAGATGAAATTTTATTTTCTTTTAAAGCTTTTTTAACACTACATTCTGGTTCATTTAAATGAATACAATTATTATATTTACATTTGTTTTTTATTTGTTTAAATTCTGGAAAATAATCTGCAAGCTCGGACTTATTAATTTCTACGAGACCCAGACCTTTAATTCCTGGAGTATCAATAATTAAACTTTTTGAATTTAATTCATACATTTCTGCAAAAGTGGTAGTGTGAACACCTGTTTTATTTGCTTCAGAAATATTATTTGTTTTTATATTTAGATCTGGTAAAATTGAATTTAAAAAAGTTGATTTCCCCACTCCAGAGTTTCCTGAAAGCAAAGTTATTTTATTTTCCATCTCATTAACTAAGGAGTCTGAGTTAGAAATTTTTAAAGCTGATATCTCAAAACATTTATATCCAATTTTCATAAATTTTGAACTTAATTCTTTTAACTCCTTAATTTCTTTTTTATTGTAAATATCAATTTTATTAAAAATTAAATATGTTGGTATTTGATAAGCTTCAGCCGTAACAAGAAATCTATTAATGAACATGATAGAAGTAATAGGAGATTTCATAGTGATAAATAACAAAGCTAAATCAATATTAGAGGCTACAATATGAGTTTGTTTAGACAACTTTACTGATTTTCTTATAATATAATTTTTTCTTTCTAAGATATTGTTTATTAAATAATCTTCTCCTTCCTTTATCACATTTACATTATCTCCAACAGCAATTGGATTTGTACTTTTAATTCCCTTAATTCTAAATTTTCCCTTAATTCTACATTTAACCTTAATATTATTTTTTAACTTTACAAAGTACCAACTACCAGTTGATTTAAATACTGTACCATTCATTTAGATTTATTATTAATTTTCCCCTAATTTACAAACTTTAAAATATCAAAAAAAAATATGTCAGTAGTTATCAAGAAACTCTCAAAAAAATATCCTAAAAAAAATGCTTTAAGAGATATTTCTTTTGAAATTGACAGAGGAGAAATAATTGGATTATTGGGACCAAATGGGGCAGGTAAATCTACTCTATTCAAAATTTTATCTGGATTTATAAAAGATTTCGATGGAGAAATTAAAATTTATGACATTGATATTCATAAAAATTCAATTTCAGCAAAAAGTAAAATTGGATATTTACCTGAAAAAAATCCTTTGTACGATGAAATGTACGTCAAAGAATATCTTGAATTTATTTGTAAAATTCATAAAATAAAAGACTCATCAATAAATACTATAATTTCAAAAGTTGGTTTAAAAAATGAAAAAAATAAATTAATTAAAAATCTTTCCAAAGGTTATAAACAAAGAGTTGGTTTAGCTCAAGCACTTATCCACGACCCCGAAGTAATTATTCTTGATGAACCAATTTCTGGATTAGATCCTAATCAAATTATTGAAATAAAAAATTTAATAAAAAATATATCAATTAATAAAATTTTAATAATATCATCTCATATTATAAGTGAGATTGAAGATATTTGTAACAGAATAGTAATACTAAATAAAGGAAAATTAGTTTTTGATACTAAAGTGAATCATCATATTGATAACCATTATAAAATTTTGATTGAATTTGACAAAGAAATTAATATATCAAGATTTAAAAAAATTAATGGAATTCATAAAATTCACAAATTAAATAATTACAATTACGAAATATTTCAAAATTTGAATATTGATTCAAAATCTGAAATTATTCAATTTTCAAAAACAAATAAAATTAAAATTTTAAATATGAGTAAAGTAAAAACAAATATCAAAGATATTTTTAAATTACTTACTAATAATTAATTTTAAAATTAATTTTTTAAATTCGTAGATAACTAGGATATAACTTAAAAATCATAAATGTCTTATCTATTTACATCTGAATCAGTATCTGAGGGTCATCCTGATAAAATTGCTGACCAAATTTCAGATGCAATACTAGACTCTTTTCTTCTAAGAGACTCTGAAGCTAAAGTTGCTTGTGAAACTTTAGTTACTTCTGGATTAGTTATTGTAAGTGGTGAAATTACTTCAAAATCATGGGTTGATATCCGTAAAGTAGTAAGAAATACAATAAAAAATATTGGATATAATAAATCTGAATATAAATTTGATGCTGAATCTTGCGCAATAATTTCGACAATTCACGAACAATCACCTGATATTTTTCAAGGGGTTGCGAAAGGTAGAGGTCTTCATCAAGAACAAGGTGCGGGAGATCAGGGAATAATGTTTGGGTATGCATGTGATGAAACAGAGGAACTTATGCCTCTTCCAATTACATTATCTCACATGATCCTAAAAGATCTCTCAAAGATTAGAAAAAGTAAAAAATCTCAAATGAAATATTTGAGACCAGATTCAAAATGTCAAGTTACTGTTGAATATGATAAAACTAACAAACCTAAAAGAATTCATACAATTGTAATATCCACCCAACATGATGAAAATATCAATAGAGAAGATATCGAGAATGATATTAAAAATATTTTAATTAAAAATCTAATAAAAAAACTTCCCAATAAAATTAAACTTTTATTTGACAATAATATTAAATATCATATAAATCCAACAGGTAAATTTGTCATTGGAGGACCTCATGGAGATACTGGTCTTACGGGAAGAAAAATTATAGTTGATACATATGGGGGGAGTTGTGCACATGGTGGAGGAGCTTTTTCAGGAAAAGATCCATCAAAAGTTGATAGATCAGCTGCATATGCTACAAGATATATTGCCAAAAATTTAGTTGCTGCAGGAATTTCAAAATCAATTCAAATTCAAGTTTCTTATGCAATTGGTTATCCTAATCCAGTAAATATTCATGTTGATACTTTTGGTACTTCAAAAATTAAACACACTGATTCTGAAATTGCATCAATTATAAACAATTTATTCGATTTGAGGCCTGATAAAATTATTGAAAAATTTAAATTAAAAGATCCTATATATTTTGATACCGCTGCATATGGTCACATGGGTAGAAAATCTTTTAAAAGGAAAATAGAGATTATGTCTAATTCTTCAGAAAGAAAAATAAAAGAAATCGAACTTTTTCCATGGGAAAAAATTGATTCTGTTGATTTAATCAAAAGAAAATTTAAAATATAAATGTTTATTCCAATTGGGAGTATTGTAAACTTTTTCACTGTTTTAATAGGAAGTTTGATCGGTTTAAATTTTGGAAAACTTATAAATAAGAGAATTCAAAAATTAATTTTTAAACTAATTGGTATTTTTACCCTTTACATAGGTTTTAAAATGTTGTTAAACTTCGATAATTTACCTATAATATTAATTAGTTTAATTGTTGGATATTTGTTTGGTGAAATAATTGATTTAGATTCAATAATTAAATTTTATCTAAATAAAATTAAAGTTAATAATAATGAAGATATATCTGATGGTCTAATAAAATCATTTATTTTATTCTGTATTGGTTCAATGACATTTATTGGTACGATAGAGGAAGGATTAAATAATAATAAGACAATCATATATACAAAAAGTTTGATGGATGGTATATCTTCTATTATCTTATCTTCAAGTATGGGAAAAGGGGTATTAATTTCTTGTTTTCCTTTGATAATTTTTCAATCAATATTAACATATTTAGCATATTTTTTTGGTCCTAATATTGATTTAAATTTAATTAATGAAATTTCCTCACTTGGAGGCATAATTATATTAATAACGGGAATAAATATATTAGGTTTGGCAAACCTAAATATAATTAATTTTTTACCATCAATGATTTTTATTATTCCACTATATTTAAGTTTTCATCTTTAGAAATAAATAAATCAGAGATAACTTTATTACTGAATAATTTTCCTTGATCAGTCAAACAATAATTAATATTTTTTTTAATAACGTAATTAGCTTTTTGATATTTTTCAATTTGGTGATAAAAATGTTTTATATATTGTTTGGGAAATAACTTTACTAATTTAGTAATATTACATCCCCATGAAGTTCTCAAAGAAGTTAAAATATATTCATTATATAAATCTATGTTATCTAATATCTCAAAATCATAAATCAATTTATTGTTACTTAAATTTATTATGTAATTCTTAATATTAGATTTATTCCATTTTCTTTTTATACCATCAAAAGAATGTGCAGCAACTCCAATTCCAAAATATTTTTCTCCATTCCAATATGAACAATTATGTTTACTATACATTTTGTTTATACAAAAACTTGAAATTTCATAGTTTTCATAATCATACTTTTTCATTTCTTTCAATAATATTTTAAATTGGTTAATTACATTGTCTTCAATTTTTTTTTCCATATTCTTTTTCTTCACAAGATTAAATAATAATGTATTTTTTTCAACTGTTAATGAATATGATGATAAATGGACAAGATTAAATTTTTTAAATATTTCTAAATTTTTTTCCCATATTTTTGAATTAGAAGTAGGTAACCCATATATTAAGTCAATAGAAATATTATTAAATCCTTGATCTTGTGATAATTGAATAGATTTTTTTGCTTGTACACCATTATGTACTCGTTTCATAAATTTTAGATCTTCATCGTCAAATGACTGAACACCAATACTCAACCTATTAATATTTAAACTTTTATAACTTTTTAGTTTTAAAATTGAAATATCATCAGGATTACATTCAATAGTAATTTCTAAATTATTATTTAAAGCAAAATTTTTTGATAAAGAATTTAATATATTGTATAGACTGTTTTCATTTAAAATTGATGGTGTCCCTCCACCAAAGTATATTGTATCAATTTTAATATCACTGAATTCTGATTTTCTTAAATCTATCTCCTTAGTTAACGACTTTATATAATCTGATTCATATTTTAATGAAGTTATAAAATAGAAATCACAGTAGTTACAAGCTTTTTTACAAAACGGTATATGTATATATATCCCAGCCACTATGAAATTGGTATTTTAATCCTAAAAGTTGATCCTCTATTAATTTCTGATTCTAAAACTCTAACATCACCATTATGATATTCTTTGATAATTCTTTTTACAAATGATAAGCCTATGCCCCAACCCCTATTTTTAGTTGTATATCCAGGATTAAATACTTTATTAAATTCTGATAATTTGATACCTTTTCCGTCATCAATTATATCTATAAAAATAAAACTATTTTTAAAAAATAATTTTAAATAAATCTTACCATTTTTTTCAATGGCATCAATTGAATTAGTAATTATATTTTCAATTGCCCATGCAAATAACTCTGAATTTATATGACAGTAAACCTCATCTGTTGGCAGAGAAATAGTAAAATTTATTTTTGATGAACATCTTGCTTTCATATAGTGAAAAGATTTTTCAGTAATCTTTGAAATATTTTGTTTTTTTAAATCTGGTTTTGATCCTATTTTTGAGAACCTTTCAGTTATAACTTTTAATCTTTCTATATCTTTATTAATTTCATTTAATAAATCAAAGTTACTTGATTCAGACTTTAAAAGAGTTAACCAACCCATTAAGGATGAAATTGGAGTACCAAGTTGATGAGCAGCCTCTCTTGACATACCAACCCAAACCTTATTTTGTTCTGACTTTTTAGAAATTGAAAATACTATATAACCGTATAATATTAATAAAGAAACTAATAATAGTATTACATATGGCAAGTATTTTAATTGGATTAATAAAATTGATTCTCCATAATATATTTTATTACTCTTTCCAGTCTCATAATTATATACAATTGGATCTTGTTTTTGTTTCATCCGAGCTAATTGATTTTGAAGATATTTTTTATTTTTTATTTTTTTTTGATTCAAGTTTTTATGATAGAGAATATTATCATTTTCATCAGTTAAAATTACTGGAATAGTTCTATTATTATTAATTACCTCGAAAATAAAACTCATATTATTTTCTAGATTTTCAATTTTAGTAGTTTCTCTGGTAGCTGAAGCCCATATCTTAACTTTAACTTCTTCTTCTTGTTTTAAATCTCTGACTAATGAGTTAGTAAAAAATAAGATAGATATTCCAATAAAAATTGCAGCAATTAATAAAACTATCTTATTTCTGTTTCTAATTTGAGTTGTCTTCATAGTAAGAATATTATCAAATAATATGTAATATATCTATTTCTTTTTTTGTTAAAGGTCGCCATGTTCCTCGTTTTAATTTATTTTTCGTTAATCCAGCAAAAAAAACTCTATCTAATTTTAATACTTTGTAATTTAAATATTCAAAAATTCTTCTTACAATTCTATTTTTTCCACTATGAATTTCAATTCCTATTTGATTTTTAGATAGTCCATCTACATAAGAAACTTTATCAACTTTAATAATCCCATCATTTAATTTTATGCCATTTTTAATCTTATTTAAGTCATTTAATTTTAAGTTATTATTTAAAATAATATGATATATTTTTTTGATATTGCTTTTGGGATGGAGCAATTTTTTTGCAATTTCTCCGTTATTTGTAAATAAAAGAAGACCAGTGGTATCTTTATCTAATCTCCCCACAGGATATATTCTCTCATTGCAAGAATTTTTAACTAAACTCATAACTGTTTTTCTGTTTTTTTCGTCATTCATAGTGGTTATAAAATTTTTTGGTTTATTTAACAAAATATATTTTTTTGATTCAGATTTTAAAATCATACCATTAAGCTTGACAATATCTTGATCTGATACCATATATGATAAATCTTTAATAATTTTATCGTTGATCTCAATTTGACCAGAAGTTACATATTGTTCAGCATTTCTTCTTGAACATACTCCAGCCTCTGAAATAAATTTATTAATTCTTTTTTTTGTCATATGATTGTAATTCAGTAATTTAAATTTAGTTTATTAAATTTATTATAAATATAATAATTGATAATTATTATATTATTAAATATTAATTTGAAATATTTTTAAAAAATAAATTATGTTACATACTAATAATGAGACATATTATATGAAAATTGCGCTCGAAGAAGCAAAAAAGGCATTTAATATTGGTGAAATTCCAGTTGGCGCTGTGATTGAAACCAAAGGTAAAATAATTGCTAAAGCTTACAACCAGTGTGAAACTTTAAATGATGTTACTGCCCACGCAGAAATGATTGCTTTCTCAATTGCTTCAGAGTATTTAGGCTCAAAAAATTTAAAAGATTGTAACTTATATGTTACACTAGAACCTTGTTCAATGTGCGCAGGAGCATCGTATTGGTCTAAACTAAATAAAATCACATATGGTGTTGCTTGTAAAAAAACTGGATTTACAAAAATATCAAAATCTTTAACTCATCCTAAAACTAAAATCGTAGGAAATATTTTAGAGAAAGATTGTTTGAATTTACTTAAAAAATTTTTTAAATCTAAGAGATAAATTATTTAATTACTTTTGGAATTCTAAAATAATCAGAATCTTTTTCAGGGGCATTACTCAGTGCTTCTTCTTGTTTAATTTGATTTTTTACTATATCACTTCTCAAAACATTTCTTTCATCACTTAAATAAACTAAAGGTTCAATTTTTTCAGTATCAACAGTTTCTAATTTTCTAACAAAATTGAGCATTTTAACTAAATCAGATTTCATTTTCTTTTTTGATTGAGAATCGAAAGATAATCTAGATAAATTAGCTAAATGATCAATTAAAATATTATCTACTTTCATAAATTTTTAGAAATTTAAATAAATTTATAAAACTTTTTTTATTAATATCAAATTTAATACTATTTTTAAAGCATGGCAAGAATTTTAACAGGAATACAAAGCTCTGGTGTACCTCACTTAGGAAACTTACTAGGAGCAATAGTTCCTGCTATTAAATTATCAAATCAGCCAGATAATACTTCCTTATTCTTCATTGCTGACTTGCATTCCATTACTTCAATAGTTGATCCAAATGTTCTTAAATATAATACTTATGCTACAGCTGCTGCATGGCTTTCTTTTGGATTTAATACAAGTAAAAATATATTTTACAGGCAATCTGATATCCCAGAAGTTACAGAATTAATGTGGTATTTAAATTGTTCAACTCCATATCCAATGTTAAAAAATGCTCATTCTTTTAAAGATAAAAGTAGTCAAATTCATAACGTAAATGCTGGATTATTTACTTATCCTGTTTTAATGGCTGCTGATATTCTTTTATATAATGCCGATTTTGTACCAGTAGGAAAAGACCAAAAACAACATCTTGAAATGACTAGAGATATTGCTAAAACATTTAATAATAAATATGGAGATTTATTAAAAGAGCCAACACCTATTATCAATGAAAAATTCATGCTTATACCTGGAACTGATGGAAAAAAAATGAGTAAATCCTACAATAATTCCATAAATATTTTTTTACCAAAAAAAGAATTAAAAAAACAAATAATGTCTATTAAAACTGACTCTAAGTCAATTGAAGAGTCTAAAAATCCAGATAATTGTAATGTTTTTAAAATATATGAATTAATTAGCCCTAAAACAGATTCAATAAAAATGAGAAAGGATTATATAAATGGTAATTATGGTTACGGACATGCAAAAGAAAAACTATTTAATCTTATAATCAACAAATATTCAAATGAAAGAAAATTATTCAGTCAGCTCATGAATGATAAAATTTTGATTGAAAATCAGCTTAAATCTGGAGCAAAAAAAGCAAGAAAAATTGCGCAAAACTTATTGAAAAAAATTAGAATTAAAATTGGGTATTAAGATAATGCTTGCATTAAAATTGCACAAAACCATGCAGCATAAGTTCCAACTGCATAGCCAAATACAGCCAATAATACACCAACGGGGGCCAAAGAAGGATGAAATGCCGATGCTACGATAGGCGCTGAAGCTGCACCACCAATATTTGCCTGAGAACCAACTGCGACAAAGAAAAATGGTGCTTTAATAATTTTAGCCGTCAAAAGAATAATTAATACATGAATTAACATCCAAACAAAACCTAAAAAAAATAATTCTATATTATAAAAAATTGCAAATGCATCCATTTTCATCCCTATTGTTGAAACTAAAATATATAGAAACAATGATCCTATTTTTGATGCTCCTGCTCCTTCATATTTTTTTATGGAAGAAAATGAAAAAACTAAGCCAAGAGATGTTGAGATTAAAATCAACCAGAAAAATTTACTCGTGAGGCTAAATTTTGATAAAAAATAATAGTTTTCAACCAGAAAAGGCACAATAGAATCAGCGATAAAATGAGCAAACCCTGTTGATCCAAATGCTATTCCAAAGATAATTACATAATCACTTAAATCTGGGATTTTAGACAATTTTGATTGATAATTTTTTAATTTAACCTTTAAATCTTCAATCATACTTGAATCAGAATTAAAAAATTTATCAATTCTTTTATAATTTCCAGCGCCATACAATAAAAAACCCATCCATATATTTGCAACTATGACATCAACTGTTATCATTGAACTAAAAAGGTAGTCTGAACAACTAAACATTTCTTTCATTGCAGTTTGATTAGCCCCTCCTCCAATCCAAGAACCAGCAATTGTTGCCATACCTCTCCATGTTTCATTCGATGAAAATTCAAAATAAGTCTCTGGTAAAAAAAAATAACAAACTAAAATTGTCAAAGGGCCTCCAATTACTATTCCAAGTGTGCCTGATAAAAACATAATTAAAGCTTTAGGTCCAAGACTCAATATTCCTTTTAGATCTATACTCAATGTTAAAAGTACAAGAGAAGCTGGCAATAAATACCTTGAAGCAACAAAATATAATTTAGAATTTTCACCCGAAATAATTCCAAATGAGTTAAAAACTGAAGGTAAGAAATAACATAGCAATAAAGAAGGACAAAACTTATAAAAAGTTTTCCAAAATTTTGAATCTAATGAAGATGTATAAAAAATACCAGCTAATAAAACTATTAGTAAGCCTAGAACTGACGCATCGTTGTTTATTGACATTTTTTAGTTTATTTATTTATTAAAAATGAATGAACTAAGAAATAAAATTCTGAGGGATTTTCAAAATGTATCCAATGAGATGAATTATTGACTTCAATTATATTTGAATTTGGAAAATGAAATTTAATTAATTCTAAATCATTTTTTTTAATATAGTCAGAATTTGCCCCTTTTAAAAATAAAGTTTGTTTAAAAAACTTCTGATCATTTGGTAAATTTGATGATATGTATTTGATATTTTTACTAATTGAATTGATATTTAACTTAAGTTTAAACTGTTCATTGTATCTGATTAAATTTTTTAGTAAAAATTGTCTAATTTTCGTCTCAATATTAAACTTTTTCAATCTTTCATCTGCTTGAATTCGAGAGGTAATATTTATTTTTTTTAAATCTATCAATGCATTAACTATATTTTCGTGTTGAGAATGATAATACTTAGGTGAAATATCAACAATAACTAATTTGTTTACAAATTCAGAATAATTTGTTGCAAAAAACATAGCAACTTTTCCCCCCATCGAATGACCAATAATATTAACATTTTTAATACTATGAAAATTTAAGTAATTATATATGTCTTCAGACATTAAATTATAATTGTGATCTTTATGATGAAATGAATCGCCATGATTTCTCAAATCGACCAAGTGAGTTTGAAAATGCTTTGAAATTTCTTTACCAAAAAATAACCAATTTTGATGCATCCCAAATAATCCATGTAATATTATTAAAGGTTTACCATTTCCTAATATTTTTGAACTTAAAATTTTAGACATTCAACTTTGATAAGTACATTTTTATTGTCTTCTCCATTCCATAGTCTAAAGCGTCACAAATAATTGCATGACCAATAGACACCTCTAATAAGCCTGGTAAATGACTAGAAAAATACTCAAGATTTTTTAAATTTAAATCATGACCTGCATTAACTCCAATAGAAATTTGTTTTGCGAAATTTGCAGCTTGAATATATTGTTTAATAGATTCTCTTTTGTTAAATGGATAATAATCAGCAAATGATTTTGTATAAAATTCAACCCTATCAAAACCAATTTTTTTTGCTTCTTCAATCATTTTTATAGTGGGATTAACAAATATAGATGATCTAATATTGTTAATTGATAATTCATCAGAAACTTCTTTAAGAAATATTCTGTTTTTAATGACATCCCATCCATCATTTGAGGTTAATAATTCAGGTGAATCTGGAACTAAAGTTACTTGATTTGGCTTTATCTTTAAAAGTAAATTTATTAATTTTTTACTAGGATATCCTTCAACATTCAATTCGATATTTAATTTATTTTTCAATAAATCAATATCAGAATATTTGATGTGCCTCTCATCTGGTCTTGGATGAATTGTTATTCCATTTGCACCATAGGACTCAATTTTTTTAGCAAATTTTACTACATCAGGGTTATTTTCTCCTCTTGAGTTCCTTAAAGTTCCTATTTTATTAATGTTTACACTTAATTTAACCATAATTAAATTGCAAATGTATTATAGTCTGGTTCAAAAATAATTTTTTAATTAATATTTTTGAAAAAATTTAAAAAAAAAAATAAAAATATTAAGTTTGAATTGATAGTTTAGCATTAATTTAACATCACTAAATTTAAACTAATTTCTTATTAATTATAACTATGTTAAAGTTTTTCAAATTTTAAATTATGAAAGTAGCTGTATTCGGAAAAACATTTAAACCAGAAGTCTCAAAGTATATTCTTAAACTATTTGAAACTTTGGAAAGAAATAACTTAGAAGTTTTAATTTATGAACCTTTTTATAATTTTTTATCTAAATCTGTCAAATTGAACTTATTTTTTGGAACATATAATTCTTATGAAGATTTACAACTTAATTTTGACTTTTTCATCAGTATTGGTGGTGATGGAACAATATTAGATGCTACTACATTTATTAGAGATATAGGAATTCCTATAATTGGAGTTAATACTGGAAGATTAGGATTTTTAGCTGATACAGCTAAAGAAGATATTGATAATACAATTAAACAAATTATTAATAATCAATATAGATTAGACGAAAGAACATTATTAAATTTAAATACTGATTATAAAATTTTCGATGATATTAATTTTGCATTAAATGAAGTAACAATATCAAGGAAAGACACAACTTCTATGATTACTATTACAACTTATATCAATAATCAACTTTTAAATTCATATTGGGCAGATGGATTAATTATTTCTACGCCTACAGGATCTACTGGTTACTCTTTAAGCTGTGGAGGCCCCATAGTTATGCCGGGATCGAATAATTTTATAATAACTCCTATAGCTCCTCATAATTTAAACGTTAGACCACTAGTTATTAGTGATGAGTACGAAATTAAAATTAAAGTAGAGGGAAGGTCTAAAAATTTTTTAGTGGCATTAGATTCAAGAATAAGAACTTTTAAATCTAATACTGAATTAATAATAAAAAAAGAAAAATTTAAAATCAAAATGATAGAAACTTTTACACAAGATTTCTCAAGTACACTCAGAAATAAATTACTTTGGGGACTTGATAAAAGAAATTAAAATATTACCTTAAAATTGATATGATTAGACTTGAAATTATTTTACTAAATTTTGCTTTTTTTTTAATTTTTTTCCCAACTGTAACCATTGCTCAAAAAAATGAAATTGGATTTTTTATTGGATCTTCAGGATATAAAGGTGATATTGGAAATCAAAAAATTGGATATATTTTTAAAAACCAATCTTTTTCATCCGGTATTGTCTATAAAAATAATATAAATGAATATTTAAGTTTAAGATCTTCATTTAAATATGGAAAATTAAGTGCTAATGATTCTGAATCAGAAAACCTATCTATTCAGGAAAGAAATTTAAATTTTAAATCATTTATATACGATTTAAATATTGGTTTTGAATTCAATTTTTTTAAATTTAAATTCAGTTCTAGAAGAAAAATATCAACACCTTACTTGTATGGAGGGATATCTATTTTTAAATTCAATCCTATGGGAAGAAATTTTAATGGCGAATGGTTATATTTACAAACAATTAGTACTGAAGGTCAAAGTATAAATGAACAATATAAATTAATAAGTTGGTCATTACCTTTTGGCTTTGGATATAAAACTCAACTTAAAAATAAATTATCAATGGCAATTGAATGGATTTGGCATAAAACTTATACAGATTACTTAGATGATGTAAGCTCATATTATCCAGAAGCTGAATTATTATCTCCAGAAGCCTATGAAATTAATTATCAAAATAATCAAATAATCACACCTGGAAAGAGTAGAGGTAATCCAAATAATAATGATTGGTTTAATTTTTTTGGAATTACATTTACCTATAAAATCAAAAATAGGAGTATTAAATGTCCTAAAGAACTTTTATATTAAATGAATTTTTTTAAAGAAAAAATAATTAAAGAAAAACTACCTAATCACATTGCAATTATAATGGATGGTAATGGAAGATGGGCAAAAAAAAATGGATTATTGCGAATAAATGGACATAAAAATGGAGTAAATACTGTGAGAAAAGTAGTTGAAGTATGTATAGAAATAGAATTAAATTTTCTTACTTTGTACGCTTTTTCAAATGAAAATTGGAAAAGACCTAAAACTGAAGTTAAAGAATTAATGAAAATATTAGTTAAATCATTAAGAAAAGAATTACCAAATTTTAAAAAAAATAACATTAAATTTTCTGTTATTGGAGAATTAGAGAATCTTGGCTCAAAAATCAATGAGACTCTTTCTTTTGTTATTTCTGAAACAAAAAATCACACTGGGCTAAATTTAATTTTAGCATTAAGTTACAGCTCAAAAAATGAGATAGTCAATGCAATAAAATGTATTGGTAAAGAGTTAATTCAAAATAAAATTGATATTAAAAATATAAATGAGAATTTAGTTTCAGAAAATCTATACACGGCAAATATTCCAAACCCTGATCTACTAATAAGAACTAGTGGTGAGTTTAGAATAAGTAATTTTTTATTATGGCAAATTGCTTACACAGAATTTTACTTTAGTGAAAAACTTTGGCCAGATTTTGATAAAATTGATTTTTATGAAGCTTTATATAACTATCAAAAAAGAGAAAGAAGGTATGGAAAAACAACTGATCAGTTAAATAAATAATGAAAAAAATTTTAATTGTATTTATTTTTTTATCGATACGTGTTATTGGACAAGTAAGTCTGAATAACGATATAAGTAATTTATCTTATGAAAATCCAATTGAGTACGAAATAGGGGGAGTTATAGTCACTGGAATTGATAACTTGGATAAGAACGCTATTATTACTATATCAGATCTCAAAGTTGGGGAAAAAATCTTAATCCCTGGGGAAAAAATTTCTAAAGCAATAAAAAACCTTTGGAATCAAAATTTATTTGAATTTATTGATATAAATATTGTTAAAATAGTTAATAACAATATATTTCTTGAAATTAATCTAAAACAACTTCCAAAACTTTCTAAATATAGTTTAAATGGATTAAAAAAAGGCGAAAAATCTAAAATTAATGATAAAATTAACTTAACAAAAGGGCAAGTTGTAAACGAAAATTTAATTACTACTACTAAACAAATAATTAAAAATTATTATATAGAAAAAGGGTTTCCAAAAATAGCAGTTTCAATAAACTCAAAATTCGATTCTATAGATAATAAAAATATTACTTTAGAAATCTATATTGATAAGGGAGAAAAAATAAAAATAAATGAAATTATTTTTTCAGGTAATTTTTCATTTGATGATAAAAAATTAAAGAGAAAGTTAAAAGATACTAAAGAAAAAAAATTCTTTAGATTATTTAAAACCTCTAAATTATTAAAAGAAAAATTTAATGACGATTTAAATAATTTGATTCAATTCTACAATGAACAAGGTTATAGAGATGCTAGAATTAAAAATCAAAACATAAATTATAATTCAAATAATTTAATGAATATTGAGATTAATATTCATGAGGGTAATAAATTTTACTACAGAAATATAAACTTCCTAGGAAACAGTAAACATAGTTCATCTTTTTTAAATTCTATTTTGGGGATCTCAAAAGGGGATTTATACGATGAAAAACTGCTAAATGAGAGAATTAATGCAAATGCACTTGGGAATGATATTAGTTCACTTTATATGGACGATGGTTACCTTTTCTTTAATATTGAGGCAGTAGAAGTTTTAGTTGAAAATGATTCAATTGACCTTGAAATAATAATATATGAGGGGAAACAAGCAAAAATAAACAAAATAGAAGTTAGTGGAAATACAAAAACTAATGATCATGTAATAATGAGAGAAATTAGAACTAATCCAGGAGAATTATTTAGTAGATCGAATATATCTAGATCTATTGAACAATTGACCAGATTAAACTATTTTGATCCACAAAACATTGGGGTTTTACCTAAACCTGATCCTATAAGCGGTAATGTTGATATAGAATATACTCTGGAAGAAAAATCAAGTGATCAACTTTCTTTATCTGGTTCTTGGGGAGCGGGAAGGCTATTTGGAACATTTGGTGTATCATTCAATAATTTTTCTTTGAAAAATATTTTAACTAAAACTAATGGGAATAGATTACCCTCAGGAGATGGGCAAAGTATAAGTTTAAATGCCACATCAAATGGTTCATTTTATCAAGGATATTCTTTTTCATTTAATGAACCTTGGTTAGGTGGTAAAAAACCAAATTCCTTAAATTTTACTATTTACAGATCAATTCAGGACTACAGCACTGACGAAATAGAAAACAAAATGGACTTGATTGGAATTAATTTAGGTTTGGGAAAAAGATTAAAATGGCCTGATGATTATTTTACTATCAATAATTCAATAAATTTTCAAAAATATACTTTAAGCAATAGACAGCTTGTTCCAGGATTCAGTAATGGTATATCAAAAAATTTAAGCTATAGAGCTACTTTATCTAGAAGTTCAATTTTTGATCCTATATATCCAAAAACAGGTTCTCAATTTACAATAAATGGAAATTTTACACCTCCTTATTCATTGATTTTTAACAGAGATGGAAATTTAATGACCTTAGCTGAAAAATATGAATGGTTAGAGTATATTAAAGTAAAATTAAATGGAACTTGGTATACAAATCCACTAGGCAATTTAGTATTTAAGACTCATAGTGAATTTGGAGTTATTAGACCATATAATAATAGTATTGGTATTCCACCCTTTGAAAGATTTTATGTTGGTGGAGACGGATTAAATGTTTTTATGCTTGATGGAAGGGAAGTCATAGGTTTAAGAGGTTATGCTAATCAATCTGTTTCATCTCATCTTACTGGGGGCGGAAGTATCTATTCCAAATATACCTTAGAACTAAGATATCCTCTTTCACTGAATCCAACTTCAACAATTTATGCAACTATTTTTGCAGAAGGAGGTAACGCATGGGAATCGCCAACAAGTTTTAATCCATTTGAAATCAAAAGATCAATTGGAACTGGAATTAGGATCTTTATGCCTATGATTGGAATACTTGGTGTTGATTTTGGTTATGGTTTTGATTCTCTTCCAGGTAGCGTTGAAAAAAGTGGTTGGCAAACTCACTTTTCAATTGGACAACAATTTTAATTTACATAAATTTACAAAATGAAAAAAAATTTACTTCTAATATTATTATTCTTAAATGTTAAAATTTGCTTAGCACAAAAATTTGCCTACGTTGATTCAAAATATATTTTAGAAAAAATTCCTGCTTACATTGAAGCTAAGGAGGAATTAGATAACTTATCTTTTAAATGGGCAGAGGAAATTGAAGTTTTATATGAAAATATTGATCAAATGTATAAAAAATACCAAATTGATAAATTATTATTGACGCAAAAAATGAAACAGACAAGAGAAGACGAAATAATTAAAGCTGAAGAAGATGTAAAACAAATTCAACAAACAAAATTTGGACCAGAGGGTGAACTCTACAAAAAACAAGAAGAATTAATTAGACCAATTCAAAACCAAATCTATGACGCTATTAACCAATATGCTAAAGATGGAAGATATTCAATAATTTTTGATAAATCCAGTGAATTGTTGATGCTTTATGCTGATAAAAATTTAGATAAAAGTGATCAAATTTTAGAAATACTTGGATACAATTACTAAACAAATTTAAATATGAAAAAAACAATTTTAATACTGTCGATTTTTAGTTTCATTTTCTCAACAAATTTATTTTGCCAAAATAAGTTTGGACATATTCATTCTGAAAAACTACTAATGCTTATGCCTGAAACTGTTGAGGCTGAAAAAAAAATTCAAGAATTTAACAAAATGCTTGAGGAACAACTTCAAACTATGTTTAACGAATACCAAAATAAAGCTGGAGAATTTCAGGCTAACGAAAGTTTAATGACTAATGTTGTTAGAGAAACTAAGTTAAAAGAAATTCAAGATTTAGAAGTTAGAATCCAGGAATTTCAACAAACAAGTCAACAAAGTAGCCAAGATAAACGAACAGAAATTTTAGCTCCAATCCTAGAAAAGGCTCAAAATGCAATTGATCAAGTAGCATTAGAAAATAATTATACATATATATTTGATATAGCTATTGGTTCTATTGTATACGGTAAAGACTCAAACGATATTACAGAATTAGTTAAATCAAAAATGGGAATTCAATAACTTATTTTTAGATTTTTTCAATGAATTCAAAAGAATCTATAGGTGTATTTGATTCTGGAATAGGAGGATTAAATGTAGTTTATTCTCTTAAAAAGATTTTACCTAATGAAAAAATCATTTACTTTGGTGATACTAAAAACTTACCCTATGGTAATAAACCTCCAATTAAAATCAAAGAATTTAGTACAAAAATTTCTCAGTTTTTTATTAATAAAAATTGTAAATTAATAGTATTAGCCTGTAACACTGCTTCAGCATTAGCTTATGATTCCATAAAAAAACAATTTAACACACAATGCCTTTTAATAAATATTATTGACCCAGTAGTTAGTTATGTATCAAAGTTTGACAAAAAAAAAATAACAGTTATTGGCACAAAAAATACAATACATTCAGATACTTATCGAAAAAAAATAATTAAACTAAATAATTCTATTAAAATAAGATCTTACTCAACTCCTGAATTAGTAACAATTATTGAAAATGGATTTTTTAGTAACTCTATTGATAAAATTACTTTGAACAAATCTTTAAACGAAATTCAAAATATAGATTATGATTATTTATTGCTCGGATGTACTCATTACCCATTAATTGAAAATAAAATTAAACTTTTAATTAATAAAAAAATAAAAATAATAAATTCAAATAAAATTATTTCAAAATATATTCATAACAAATTGTTTGAAAATAGATTATTAAATAATAAAATAAAAAAACACATAATTGAAATCTTTTACTCAAAACATGACGAATCTTTTATAAATTCTGCAAAATTTTTTTTTGGAAATAATATCAAATTAACTAAACATGAAATTTAATCTAATAATTGCATTAAAATATCAATATTTGGGGTCAATATAATTTCTGTTCTTCTATTTCTTGCTCTATTCTCTTTAGAATCATTTTTCACTAAAGGATTGAATGAACTTCTTCCTGATGCTACAATTCTTTCTGGCTTTATACCTTTATTATTTAATATTACTCTAACGATTGATGTTGCACGTAAAACACTCAAATCCCAATTATCTTTGATGATACCTGATCCATTGTATGGTATACTATCAGTATGGCCTTCAACGGTAATATTAATAGTTGATTGTTGAGCTAAAATATTTGATAATTTTGTCAAAGCTTTCTTACCACTACTATTAATCTTCCAACTTCCTGATGAAAAGAGAAGACTATTTTCTAATGAAATATATAGTTTACTATTTCTAACTTCAACATTTAAACCTTCACCTTTATAGTTTAAGAGGGCGTCACTAATCTTACTTTTCAATTCACTTAGAGTTCTATCTTTACTCTCTAAATTTTTCCTTAATTCATATAGTTCACCTTCTCTTTCCTTAATATCTTGTTCTCTTTCATTTAAACTAATTTCCATCTGGCTAAGTTTTTCAATTAATTCTTTATTTTCTCTTGACTGATTTGCCATAGTATTAGAATTATTTTTAATTAATAATTCGTATGAAAGGTTTAAATTGTCGTATAATTTCTCTTTTTTTCTTAATTTTCTTGCTAAGGTCAAAGTATCGTTCTCTAATTTTTTTGTTCTTGATGATATTCTTATTAAATTATCATTTAATTCAATATTTAATATCTCTAAATCTTGATTTATTTCTTTTATTTTATCATTTTCTTTAATTAAATTAGCGAAATTTGTGTCTAATTCTTTGTATTTTTCAATTGAAACACAAGAGTTAAAGATTAATAATATTGTAAATAAAAAATAAACTAACTTAATCATAACTTATAAAAACTTAGTTGTAATTTTACAAAAAATAGTACAAAAGCGAAAGTATGAAGCTAAAAATATTATCATTATTTTTTTTTATTTTACAAAATTTATTGAGTCAAGATATTCTTCCTTGTGGTAAAAATATAATGTCTAATGTAGCAATTTCTAATGAACCTAATCTAAAAAAAAATTTAGATAGTTTAAGAAATCAACAAAACTCAATTTTAAATAAAATTTCTTTTAAGAATAATTATATAATTCCAACTGTTATTCATATAATTCACGATGGAGGTAGTTCTAATATTTCAAATGATCAAATATATGATGCTATTAGAATTATTAATGAGGATTTTAATAAGTTGAATGATGATACGATATATGTCAATGAGGAATTTACCAATATTATAGCTGACATAGGAGTGGAGTTTAAACTAGCTCAAATTGACGAATTTGGAAATTGTACAAAAGGAATTACAAGAACTTTCTCGAGTTTAACTAATAACGCATATGAAAATGTGAAAAATCTAGTCAAGTGGGACCCTAGTAGGTATCTAAACATTTGGGTAGCACAATCATTAGCAATTGAGGCTGGAGGATATTCCTATTTTCCAGGAAGTGCACCTAATAATGATGCAAATGCTGGAATAGTTATTTTAGCATCTCAGTTTGGTAGCATTGGTCAATCTTACTCATCTAACGCAGCTGCAAGAAGTTTAACTCACGAAATAGGTCACTACTTAAATTTAGAACATACATGGGGCTCTGGTGAACAAGGAGAAAATTCTAATTGCTTTGATGATGATGGTATTAATGACACCCCTAATACGATTGGATCTCAGTCTTGCAATTTGAATCAAATATCATGCAATAGCATTGATAATGTTCAAAATTATATGGATTATTCTACTTGTGGATATATGTTTACTCAAGGGCAAAAAAATAGGATGATTCTGGCTTTAGAATCAGGAAATCCGTGGCAAAATGCACCTAGAAACAATCTTCATACTGAAGAAAATCTAATAGCAACTGGTGTCCACACATCCTCTGAATATTCAGAATGCGTTGCAATTATTGATTTTCGACCAGAAAAAAGAATTTCTTGCGTTGGAGATTCTGTTAAATGGGAAAATTACTCTTATAATTTTGATTCTCTATTATCCTATGAATGGTTTTTTGAGGGTGGAAGTCCAAATTATTCTAATGAAAAAAATCCAAATATTGCATATTTTGAAAGCGGAGAATATTATGTATCATTGACTGTTACTACACCTGCAGGTAGCGCCTCCAGAACTATTTCAAACTCAATTATAATTCAAAGTAACTCCCCAATTTTAAGCCCAAATATTATAGATTTTAACTCAAATAATTTTCCTTACACCAACAGTAATCAATGGTTATCTGAAACTAATTTTTCTAATTCAACTTGGCATTGGAATCAATATGGAAGTAATAGTTCTTTAGGTTCAATTAGAATCAGAAGTTTTAATTTTGAAGATAATGATCCAAAAAAAATTTACTCTCCAAAGTTTAATCTCGAAAATTTAACTTCTCCGTCATATTTATATTATGATTATGCTTACGCTAAAAAAAGTGATGAAAGTAATGATATTTTAAAAATTAAAGTTTCAAATGATTGTGGATTAAACTGGATAACAAGATTATCAAAAAATACTGATAATCTTACTACTGTTAATAATAATTATTTCTTCTCATTTATACCTACAAATAATCACTGGGAAGAAGAAAAAATTAGTTTAACACCATGGATAGGTGATTCATTAGTTCAATTTTTATTTGAATTTAGTGGTGATGAAGGAAATTATTTATATATAGATAATGTAAGAATAGGTAATATTGATTTAAGTGTTAATGAATTTGATTACAATGAACAAAAATTTAGAGTGTTTCCTAATCCAGTGAATAAAAATTCAATAATTCAATTTGAACTTAATTACAATTCAATAATTCAATTTGAATTATTTGACCCTATAGGAAATTCTTTTGGAAAATATTCAAATCTATTTAAAAAAGGTAACCATTCTCTAAAATTCTTCGATTATTTTTCTCCCCTATCTCCTAGTATTTATTTTTTAAAAATTAATTCCTCTAATAATATTCATACAATTAAAGTTATTCTAAATTAGTGATCAAATTCAAGTAAAACTGGACAATGATCTGAATGAATTACATCCTTTAATAAAATAACATTTTGGATTTTACTTTTCAATGATTTACTGACTATATGATAATCTATTCTCCATCCTTTATTTCTTTTTCTTGAATTTGCTCTGTAACTCCACCAAGAATAATTATTTGGTTGCTTGTTAATAAATCTGAAGGAATCAATATATCCACAATCTAGAAAATTAGTAATCCATTGTCTCTCTTCGGGAAGAAATCCAGACGAATTTTTATTAACTTCTGGATTATGAATATCAATTGGTTTGTGACAAATATTAAAATCCCCTGAAATGATTAAATTTTGTTTTTTTTTACTCAATTTTAAAATATATTGTTTAAAGTCTTTCAAAAATTTAAATTTATATATTTGCCTTTCTTCACCAGATGTTCCAGAAGGGAAATAAACAGATAATACTGAAAAGTCATTAAAGTCAAGTCTAATTACTCTTCCTTCAATATCATGTACTTCTTTTTCCATTCCATAATTTACATTTAAAGGCTTTAATTTAGATAAAATTGAAACACCACTATATCCTTTTTTTTTGGAAGAGAACCAATAATTATGATATCCAAGTTTTTGAAAAATTTTGTAATCAAATTGATCAAGATTAGCCTTAATTTCTTGTAAACATATAATATCAGGATTAACAATTTCTAGCCAATTTTGAAACCCTTTTTTTAACACAGACCTTATACCATTAATATTGTAAGTTATTATTTTCATTTTTCTTAATCTCTGTATATAATTTGATAGCAATCAAGAGTAATTTGGCTGAAAATTTGATTTTTTTTTGAATATTTTTGGATATCTTTTTTATCAAAATTCTTAATAGTTAATATACTCAAGTTTTTATTTATGATGATACTAAATTTTAAATTTAAAATACTTAATAATTTATCCATTTTAAAAATATCATTTTCTGTAAAGCAAATTAAAGATTTTGGTACTATTTTGATTTGATTCAATTGGATATTTAACTTAGACAAAATAGAAAAAAAATATTTTATATCTAAATCATTTAAAATGTCCTCAGATTTTTTTTTAAACAAAATTGAAATTTGATTTTTTTTTATATTGTGAAATTTGATTTTTTTTTGATTCTTATAATTACAAATTACAGTTCCTTTTTCTCCTGGATTATTAAAAGACTTTACTTCTAATTTAATATTTTTTTTTTCCAAAGGGATTATTGTTTTCTGATGAATGATTGATGATCCGTAAAATGCAATCTCAAAAGCATCTTTATATGATAAAAAGTCTATTTTATTAAATTTTTCAAAATATTTTGGATCAGCTGTAAGAACACCAGGAACATCCTTCCATATAGTTAATTTTTTAACGTTCAATGAACTAGCAATTATTGATGCAGTATAATCTGAACCCTCTCTCCCCAAAGTTGTAGTAAAATTATTTTCACTACATCCTATAAATCCCTGTGTAATAATTGAAGTATTCTTATCAATGTTTTTTTTAATAGATTCTTCAGATAAACTATTTAAGACTGAAGCTGACTGAAAATTTGAATTTGTTTTTATCAGTTTTTTTGCACTTATCCAATTAATTTTAAAATTATTGTTCTTTAAAAATTCATAAATAATGATAGAGGAAATAATTTCACCTTTAGATACTATTTGATCATAATCAAAAGAATAATTTTTAAATTTTAAATTTTTAAATAATTGATTTAATTCCATAAAATGATAATTGATTTTATCATGCACGTAAATAGGCTCCTCAAAAAGCTCATTTATAATTTTATAATGAAAATCTATAATTTTTTTTAAGTCATATTTTTTGTTTGCATAAACATTCCTAAGAACATCCTCCAGATAGTTAGTTGTTTTACCTAGTGCTGAAACAACTAAAACAAATTTTTCATTTTTATAATTCAAAAGAATATTTAACATCTGACAAATACCTTTAGAATTTTTCAAGGAAGAACCACCAAACTTAAATACTTTCATCTATAAATTAGGAAAAGGAGTTATAAAATTTAGAAAATTTCATGATAGAAAAACTTTAGTGCGGATAGAGGGAGTCGAACCCACACACCTTTCGGCACTAGATCCTAAGTCTAGCGTGTCTACCAATTCCACCATATCCGCTTTAACTAAAATTTTATTTTACAAATTTATCAATATTTTCAAAAATTCTAATTTAATAAATAAATTAATTAATTTTAAAATTTTAAAACAATAAAATAATAATTAATGAAGTTAACAATTAAGCCTGAAAATATACGTCCCCAAGAATTGCATAAACTTTTATTAAATTTCATTGGACCAAGACCAATTGCTCTGGTAAGTTCAATTAATAATAAACAGGAAGAAAACCTGAGTCCTTTCTCATATTTTAATATTTTTAGTATTAATCCCCCAATTTTGATTTTTTCTCCACTGAAAAGACTTAGAAATAATTCGGAAAAAGATACTTTAAGAAATGTTAAAGAAGTTAAAGAGGTAGTAATTAACATAGTTAATTATAAAATTGTGGAACAAACATCATTTTCAAGTACAGAATTTGATGCAAATATCAATGAGTTCATTAAATCAGGACTTACTCCAATAAAGTCTGATATTGTAAAACCTTCCAGAGTTAAAGAATCCCCCGTACAAATTGAATGTTTAGTTAACGATATCGTTTCACTTGGAGATGAGGGTGGAGCAGGTAATCTTGTAATTTGTAAAATTTTAAAAATACATTTCGATGAAAATTTAACCATTAATTCTGATAAAAAAAAAATCAATCTATCTAAAATTGACTTAGTTGGAAGAATGGGAGGAAATTGGTATTCTAGAAATACAAGAGAATCTTTATTTGAAATTCAAAAACCAAATAAAAAAATTGGAATTGGATTTGATAATATCCCGCAAAGAATTTTAATGAGCTACATACTTTCTGGCAACGATTTAGCAAAATTAGCTAATATTGAAAAACTTCCTCATGCAAATTCTATTGAAAAATTTAAAACTAATTCAAAAATTATTGATATATTGAATTCATCATCTAATGATGAAGAAATAAGAGAAAAACTTCACTATTATGCAAAGGAATTATTAAATGAAAATGAAACTTTTGATGCATGGTGTACATTACTAATTGATAAACTAAATAGAATATAAAATGAGTAACTTATCTACAGAAGGGAAATTAAAAAGAATCCATGAAGAACAAATAATTAATGAAAGGTTTAAAAAAAGAGAATTTGTGATTGAAACTGAAGAGCAATATTCTCAAACTTTGATTTTTCAATTAGTTCAAGACAAAACTAATATAATTGATAATTTTAAAATAGGGGATAAAATTGAAGTATACTTTAATTTAAGGGGGAGAGAATGGCAACGAGATACAGATTCTGAAATCAGAGTTTTTAATACTTTAGATGCATGGAGAATTGAAAAGTTAACTGAAAATGATTCAATTACTTCTGAAGTCAATGATCAAAATATTGATGCAGCTACTAAAAGTGAAAATATTTTAAAAGATGAAGATGAAGATGATTTACCTTTTTAATTAGTACTTTCAAAAAAAAATGAAAATTATTAATTTTATTGAAAAACTTTTTAATAAAATACTACCAAGTCCTTTTTCAATTGGAATTTTTTTAACTGTTATATCGATAATTTTATCTACATTTTTCTACAACGGAAATTCTTCTTTAAAAACTAATTTTAAATTAACAATTAAAAATTGGGAAAACGGAATGTGGGATCCACCTCTGCTAGTTTTTTGTTTTCAAATGATGTTAATGCTAATCTTAGGATACTCTTTAGCAAAATGTAAATTAATAGAAAAATTAATTTCTAAAATTTCAATTATTTGTTATAACAACTCATCATCTTGTTTTTATGTTTGTTTTTTTTCCATACTCATAAGCTACTTAAATTGGGGACTTGGATTAATATTTGGAGCAATTTTTGTAAAAAAAATTGGAGAATCTGCATCAAAAAATAATATTTTAATTAATTACCCACTAATTGGGGCGTGTGGGTACTCTGGTTTATTAGTTTGGCATGGAGGGTTATCAGGTTCTGCACCAATAAAGGCAGCTGAAAATAATCACTTGGTAGATATAATGAGTGGTGTTCGAGATAATTATCAAATTATGAATTTGCCCAGTAAAATTCCGTTAGAAGACACAATATTTTCTTCTATGAATATATTTGTTTCAATATTAACATTAACCATAATTCCTTTTTCGGTATTGATTTTAAGTAAATATGTAAAATTAAAAAAATATAATTTTAAAAATATTAATGAAATTGAAAAAAAAATTAATATATCTAATATTCACGGATTTGATAAATCTAGATTAATTTCCAAAATAATGGGTTTTTTAATTATCTCTGTTTCAACCTATAATTCAATAGATTACCTTAAGATTAATTCATTAGATTTTATCAAACCTAATTTTATAAACTTTACACTTTTAGGATTATGTATATTTTTTCATAATAACTTTTACTGTTTTTTAAAATCTATTGAAAGTGGTATAAAAAGCTGTTCTGGTATAATTATTCAATTTCCCTTATACTTTGGGATTATGGGTATAATGAAGTTTTCAGGACTAATTTCATTATTTTCAAATTTTTTTGTATCAGTTTCATCTGCTTTTACTTTCCCTTTTTATACTTTTCTTAGTGCTGCCATTATTAATATTTTCATACCTAGTGGAGGAGGGCAATGGGCGATTCAAGGACCAATAATTATTGAAACTGCAAATCAATTAAATATTAGTATGTCAAAGTGTATTATGGCTCTTGCCTATGGAGATCAAGTTTCTAACATGCTACAACCATTCTGGGCTTTACCTTTATTGGGTATTACAGGTTTAAAAGCAAAAGAGATTCTTCCTTACAGTCTATTTTTAATGATAATAGGCTCAATTATTTTTTTATTTGGCTTAATGATTTATTAAGTTATATTTTAATTTTCAGATCTATCTATTATATTTCCCAAATTCATAAATGCAAATACTAGTATAATAATTAAAATTCCTGGGAACAGAGCTAGGTAGAATTTATCTAAAATAATATATGTATAATGATCTTTCACTATCCCACCCCATGAAGGTGTTGGGGGTTGAACTCCAATACCCAAAAAACTCAGTCCTGATTCAAGTAGTATTGCTGATGCGAAATTTGAAGCTGAGATAATATAGATAGGATTTATAATATTTGGCAAAATATGTTTGAACATTATCCTCAAATCATTAAATCCTATTACTCTAGCAGACTTAATATATTCAACTTCTGTTATACTAATTGCTTGACCTCTTACAACTCTGGCTATCTCTACCCACATTGTAAGTCCAACAGCTATAAAAACTTGCCAGTAACCTTTTCCTAATGCTAAGGTAATAGCAATGACCATTAAAAGGGTTGGTATGGACCAAATAATATTTATAAACCAAAGAATAATTTTATCAATTATACCCCCGTAATAGCCTGAAAGTAACCCTAATGGGACTCCTATTATTAAAGAAATGAAAACAGAGATAAATCCAACTGAAAATGAAATTCTAGTAGCTAAAATAAGTCTACTTAAAAGATCTCTGCCATATTTATCTGTTCCTAAGTAAAAAAATTTTTTGAAAATATAGCCAGAATGATTTGAATATAAACTTTTCAAACTTAATTTTTTATAAAATCCAGAATCATAAGTCAAGAAGCTAATAGTGTCATTTTGAATACTAAAATCTTTTATAGGAATTGAATAATATTTTTTTTCCTCACCAAATAATATTATTTTAAAAAAGGAGTTTTCAATACTTTTATTTTTTTTTACACGAAGAAAATCTATTTTAGTATTTGGATAAAGTGTGGATAATTCTAAATGCATTTCATTAGCATTTTTTGAATTGTCTGGAGCAATTAAATAGCCAAATATTGAAAAAAAAATTGCACAAAAAATTATAAATAAAGTTAAACAAAAAGTTGTGTTGATTTTTATCAAAACAATGAAATTAAATTTATAATATTTATTTAAAATTTTATAAAACTACTAATTATTAATGATTGAAAAAAAAAATAAAACAATCTTAGGTATTGATCCAGGAAGCAATTTTATGGGATTTGGAATAATTGAATATAACAAACAAAATTTAAAATTGATTTTCTATGATGTCCTAATAATAAATAAAAACAACAATCAATTTAAAAAATTAAAAGTTATTTTTGATTATTGTATTAATATTATTGAAAAATATAATCCTGATGAAATTTCTTTAGAATCTACTTTCTTCGGTAAAAATGTTCAATCGATGATTAAATTAGGTAGAGCTCAAGGAATTGCTATTTCTGCAGGGATTTATAAAAATATTCCTATTTTTGAATATGCACCTTTAAAAATAAAAAAAGCTCTAACAGGAAGAGGGTCATCGAGTAAAGAACAAGTTGCAAAAATGGTCATGAGATTTTTAAATACTGAAATTAAATATAAATATATAGATTGTATGGATGCTCTGGCTGTTGCAATATGTCATAGTATGCAAAATAATTTATTGTTAGAAAGAAGTTATTCGTCATGGAAAGACTTTTTGAATAAAAAAAATATAAATACGAAGTAATTGTTATAATTTTGATTTAATTAATTGTCTAATTTTTTCTAATTCAAGGTTGTCAATTTTTAGACGTTTTTTTGAGAAATTAATATCACTTATTTTGTTTAAAGGTACAAGGTGGACGTGTGCGTGAGGGACTTCTAAACCCACAACTGCAATTCCAATTCTTTTACATTTAACTGCTTTTTTAATACCAAAGGAAATTTTTTTTGCAAATAAAAATAAATTTGAATAACTAGGCTCATTTAAATCAAAAATTAAATCAACTTCTTTTTTTGGAACAACTAAAGTATGACCATACGATATTGGGGAAATATCAAGAAATGCTATATTGAAATCATCTTCATGAATTATGAATCCGGGTAAATCTTTATTAATAATTTTACTAAATATGGTTGACATTATCTTGAAATATTTAATATTTTAAATTTAATCTTACCAGCAGGGACTATTATTTCACAAGTTTCTCCAACTTTTTTACCAAGTAACCCTTTACCAATTGGTGAATTAATTGAAATCTTGCCTTTTTTAAAATCTGCTTCAGTTTCTGCAACCAAGGTATAGGTAATTATATTATTGTTATTTAAATTCTTGATTTTGACTTTACTAAGAACTAGAACTTTATCTGAATCAAGTTGTGACTGGTCTATGACTCTAGCTCCAGAATACATTTCCTCTAGCTTAGCAATTTTCATTTCTAATAAACCTTGTGCTTCTTTTGCAGCATCATATTCAGCATTTTCTGATAAATCACCTTTATCCCTTGCATCAGAAATTTGCTGAGATATATTTGGTCTTTCAACAAATTTTAAGTGATCTAATTCTTTTTTAAGTTTTTTTAGACCTTCTTCTGTATAGTAAGATATTTTAGACATAATAATAATTTTAACTTATAAAATTCAAAAAATTAATAAAAATTACTAATAAATTTAAAAAAAGCTTGTTTACAAAGCTAATCTTACACCGATTGAATTGGGAGAAGATAATGGATTTGCCATTCTATATGAATAATCTAATCCAAAAGAAGAATCATCACTTAAAGGAATTTCAAATGATAATCCGAAATTTAATCCGGTAAATGCAGTTGCCCTACCTCTATTAAATTCTTTATTAATTCCTTCTTCATAAACATAACCTGATCTTAACATAAATAAAGATTTATAATTATATTCAAATCCTAGTCCAAATTGATCTTTTGAAAAAGAGTTAGATGTAAAACTTGAAGCTAATGTAACTGAATGTTCAGAGTCTAGTGTAAAATCATATGAAGCTCCAATATTTAGAGATGAAGGAATTTCAAAGGATTCTACTCTTAAATCATAAGTCATGGCATAATTTTGACCGTGAGAAGTAGTATTTTCGTTTCTTACATCATTTCCATCACCAGAATATTGCATTTTTGGGCCAACGTTCTTAAGAACAATACCAAATTTAATTTGTCTTTTGTCTCCAGTAACATATTGAACCCCAGCATCAATTGCAACTCCAGATGCCTTCAGATCTGATATACTCTCTGATATCATTCTTACTGTTGAACCACATGAAATATTATCGGTAAACTTTTTTGCATATGAGAAACCTATATTTATGTAGGATGGTGAATAAAATGCTCCGGTTCCTTCTGGTTGTTCTGTTGTAGTTATCTCAATTTCTCCAAATGCCATTGACATAACTGATAATCCAATTACAGTTTGATTATCAAGTGATTTAGCAAATCCAAAAGCGTTAATGTTTATATCAGAAAACCAATTAGTTGAGGAGAAGATTAGTTCAGTATTTGATGTACCTGTTAAACCGGCTACATTCAGATATGTGGACTCCAAACCACTTACATTAGCAATATTTATGCTACCCCAACCTGATGACCTAGCCCATGGATTAATTAATAGTTCTGTTGCTCCAGCTTGTCCTGATCTTTGTTCATTTCCTGCTAAAACATTTGAAGAATAATTTAAGACTATAAACAATATAGAAAAAATTATATAGGTTTTATTTTTATTGATAATATTTTTATTCATATGAAAGTTAAACTAAATATGTTAATATTAAAATGAATCTAAGTCAATAGGACGTAAAGCTCCAAACCACTTTAAAACCTTTTGACCTAAATCACCAGCATCAATGTGAACTATATATACTCCTGAAGCTATAGCCACATTGTCATTATTTTTTAAATCCCAGTCCCACCCAGTAACATTTATATCACTATCTAAACTTACTTGTCTAATTAAGGTTCCTGATACATTGTAAATAGAAATATTGCATTTTGTGGGCAAATTAGTTATTCTAACTCTTTGATCTACTTGATCCTTTTCATAATTATTTGAACCATAGTATGGATTTGGTACTATTTTTATAAGATCTAAAGCATTCTTTGCTACTTTATTGTTATTGGTGATAGTTTGTATATCATTCGTATTAAACTTTAAATGAATATTACCAGAATTTTCAGAAACAACAGATGATTCACATTGTGAGTCATCCATCTGATATTGGTCATATTCAGTAGAAACTCTAATTTTAACCTCTATTTCTCCATCCGAAATAGTTGCATTTGTTGATGATAACATTGGTATTGAAACCCATCTTGCATCCCTAAAAACTCTTTTTTTGGAGATAGCTGATGTCATATTTGTTAAGTCATTATAAAATGGGTGATTTTGAGGACTATCACCAGCATATGGACTTCCCATTATGTAGGTGTAGTGCCTACCACCAAAAATAACATCATATTCAGCATCAGAGCCACTGAATTCACTAAAAAAAGCACCAAACTGATCACCTGAATCAACTCTTGAAGATGGATTCCATAACATGTCATCTCCATTATCATTTGGATGATCTGAAGACTCTCCAAACATTATATTTAACCTAATCCCTTTATCTAAATCTATAGCATATCCAGGAAACCAGGAGAATCCATTTGTACCACTATTATCAGGATTACCAAATTTATCGACTGACGGATTTGACTTCAAACTTAATCTATCATCAACAGTCGCAGTTTCAATAACCGGACATCTTGTCCACAAAGATTTATCCTCCGTAAAGACTATATCTACTGAAGTTAGATAATCTAATCTACTTTGGAACTGAGCACCTGGAGCATTATATACAGGTGAGTGAGCAAACGGCTTTTCTTCAGAGTCAGCTCCTACCAAACGATAGGGAGCCCAAACTCCATTTAATATTTTTTCAAATGACTGACTGTCATCAATTCCAATAAAATCTGTTGAATCAGTTCCTGATCTTATCCAGTTTTCAGGGTAAATAAACCAATCACCAGTTTGGGTTTGAAAAAAATCTTCGCTATCGTTAATATAATCTAACCAAGATGTTGAATTATCTTTTATTTCTACTGCACTTAAAAAACCATTATTTGAAGATACATCTGTACCATCATCTCCGGGATTAATTCCGTCTAGTAAAGTTACTGAAAGCCCCCATTCTGGGATTAACTGTTCATTTTTTACTGAAATTACTTGTTCAGAAAATACTGTATCAGATAAGGTATTATTAACAAGGATCCATTCTGCATTGCTTCCACTTCCAATTAATTTAAATGTAAATTCTGTATTTTGAGGTACTCCTAGGGGGTCCACAACTTTAATATTTACTGGGGCTCCATCAACTGCATATCCTGTTTCAGGTGCACAAAACTGAGTAATTAGTAAATTTTTTGTTTCATCAGAAAGTTCAAGTTCCAAACCTCCATTTCCAATCCCCTCGATTCTCTTCATATTTGGTATTGTACCATAATCAGAATTTTGAATAGTTCCACCAAATTCAGCATTAGGCTTATGCGGAATTCCTGTATATTGTTTGATATTTTTTCTTCCTGCTAGAAATGGTTTTTTTTGACCTAATAAACTTGGAGCATAAGGATCATTTGGATCAGGTACTTGGTCTGGTGAATATTCTAAAAACTCGTTGTAAGCATAGGCTATTGGTAAATAGTAATATGTTTTATTATTTATTAGAGAATTATTCCCTGAAGCAAATAAATCTTGTAATATTGAAACACTATGGGATATACCAGAATTTGAAGCTTCAATTGTCATATTTTGGGGAACACTTGCTTGAAGTTCTTGATCAAAATAAAAATTAGTCAACTGAGCTATTGGATCATTTCCATCTTCATCTAATGTTACTAAACCATTTGAGTTTTTAAAATTCCTTATATCACATTGAAAAATTAATCTTGCCTTTTCAACATCATAAACATCTGAAGCAGTTACTGTCTCATCTTTAAGTTGAAATATTTGGTATCCCTCAAAAGAATATTCATTACGAAATGTGTCTGTTTGAGCTTCATCATAAAAACCTAAAATATTAACTTCATCTGCTTCTAAATATGCTTCCTGATAATTATTAGAAGTGTTAGAATTCGTCAAAGTAATTATTAGTTCCTTATCTAATTCTTGAATTGTCAAATTAGGAGCATCTGGTCCATCTAAAACTTCAAAACAAACATCGAATAACTTTTGAGCCTTGTCATCAGCAAGCCTCATAAGTTCAACAGATGCAAATGCCCCTCCTTCATTTGCTCTTGCCCAAACAACTCCTGTGGTAATTGTATTTAATGCGCCTGGTTCAAGAGTAAAGGGTCCAGCAGATTGAATGAATCTTCTGTCTGCAGGGGGGTTACCTGCAGTTTGTTCAGTCCAAACATCTGAAAACTGAGGATCGGTATCCCCTGGAAACATGTAACTACAAGGGATTCCTGATGGATCTCTACCATCTGCCCCATAGGTCATTGGTTGATTATCTAACCAAATTCCTCTTAAATAATTATAATAATCAGTAGCCACATCTGGATTACCATCAACAGTCCCATTTATATTATTATAATAAACAAATTTTGACATAATTATTTGTTCACCTGGCTCATCAATTTCACCGTCCCCATCATTATCTAATCCATCATCTTCGTCAGCCAAAGGCCCTCTAAAAAAATCAACCCCTATTGCTGGGGGATTAGAGCCATATCCAACAGCTGTTCCATCATCTTCATCTCCATTGTAACAATAACCCAAACCTCTTTGTACATCACAACCAACATAATCGTCTTGATAATCTCCAAGATCTGGATCTACCCAAACACCAAACCAGGTTTCATTTAATGGTTGATGTGATCTATTTATAATTTTATAATTATAAAATGTCATATTGTTAATCTCATCGTTAGTTGAGAAAGCAAAAGCTTGGGCTTGAATTTCAATTCCAATTGATGTTTCAGATTGAGACTCCGTGTGTATGTTCCCGTTATCATTATAGACCCACCAAAGGGTTTGATCACCAAATAACATATCAGCTTCTTTACAATTAAGATTTCCATCAATATTATATTCAGGATAATCTCCAGCTAAAGGATCATAGAATCCATCCCCGTTGGCGTCATAAAATGGAGCTAAAGACTCTTGAGCATAATAAGGAGCTGTTGAAACTTCAGCGTCATACCCTGAAAACCCACCTTGTAGATTGTCAGTATTTCTATTTCCAGGATATTCTAAAATTGATTTAGGAATAGAGTAATCTGGAAAGTCAACAGATGGTTCATCAGAATTTAAATACCCAATAAACTCCTCAACCTCAGTTCTGTATATTACATGATGATTATCGTATTGAGCACAAATAGATGCATCAGTAGATCCATAGTTAGGGTTGGGAAATTGATCCTCAGTTAATCTAACATTATCTAGCGGTCCGGGCCAAAAATCATTACCTGACTGTCTATATGTTTGACCTGCAACTTTTAAATTTCCTTGATCATCTAAACCACCAATCCACAAAGCACCCGCAAACATTGAATGTTTTCCAGAACCTTGAGGAATTTCATATCTTCCATTATTTAAATCCCACCACATGTCACCTCCATTTAAAATTGTGGTCTTAACATTATTAATATCCAATAAAGTTTGAGCTGTACCTGCTGCACAATTGAAGGCTAAAGTTTGCAAGGGATTATTAAAATTAGAATTATTTACATTATCATTTTCCTTAGCTGTTATTATTGTCGAGACTAGAAATAAAAATGTACATAAAAATTTATAATTTAATTTTATCATAATTTAAAAGAGTTTTTTTTAAAATTAAAAGTCAAACATTAGACCAAGCCTTATTGTTCTTGGTCTTGTAAAATTACTAGGATTATTTAGCTTCACGTTATATAAGTCAGCAAATGAAGCAGGGCTTAATTGGTCTTGAATATCATTCACACCAACTGCAGTAGATAAATATCCATCATCATCAGGATTACCAGTAAACTGGTAAACGTTCACAATATTCGCGGTATTTAGTATATTTTGAACTTGTAGATAAATATTCATTAAACCTGAATTTTTGCTGTCTTCATTACCCCAATAAATATTGAAGCTTTTATTTAGTCTTAAATCTAACCTGTAAGTCCAAGGCAATCTTGAACCATTAATTGTCCCTTCTAAGTAAGCTCTATTATTAATTCCAAACATTGCTTCTCTGGTTGCATTTAATTGCCTACTGTAAGGAGTTCCTGATCCTGCAGTAGCTATCAAATTTACTCCCATGTTTGCTAATATTTCTCTACCATTAACAACAGGTCCATTGTATGATCTTCCAGATCCATATCTAAAATCTAAAACTGTAGTAATATTGTGTCTTTGATCATAATCAAGTGGTAATGTAGTTCTTAGATTCGGTTGTTCAGAAGTAACAATATTTGCCCCTGAGGTTGCATTTGAACCTGATCCATCTGCAAATTGCATAGTATAATTTGCATTTATAGTTACATTTTTTGTTCTTCTTAATTCATAAGCAAGTGAAAGCCCTTTCACAGTTCCAAAATCGATATTTCCATATGTAAAATATTCTATAGGAAATGCATAAGGAATTCTCGTATATTGAATCATATCTCTCATTTCTCTATAAAAAGCATTTATTGTTAGGGCTGAACTAGATGATAGTGCTTGTTTAAATCCGATTTCATAATTAGTAGTTTTTTGAGGTTTTAAATTTGGATTGAATACTGAACTAGTAGTTTTGTAAGCTAAAAATAAGTAATCCAGTGGATTCATTCTATTTCCTGAAGGTCTTTGTGTTAAAACATCGTAATAAGCGTAAAACATAGCTTGATCTGATATAGGAAAATTAAAAGAAATCCTAGGCATAATTGTTACTTGAGGAATATAATCTTCAAATGCATCAGCTGACAAACCCTTGTTAAGTGCATCATCCCCATCAAGTAATGCTTCGGGATTAGCTAGCATTGGTAAAACTCCTTTGGAAACATTTAAAATGTTAGGATCATTAATTGGTAACCCCTCTGCATCATACCAGTTTTCACCATTTCTATATCCAGTAATTGAACTTGGATTTGAATTATCATTTACATATACTACATAATCGGAACCAATATTAGATGGATGAGTTCCAAATTGAGAAACTTCACCAGCTGTCAAAACATTATATATTGAATATGGATCTTTTAAAACTTCTTGATTTGCATCATACCTATCTACCCTAACACCGATATTAAAAATTAAATCTTTAAATGCAAATTTATCTTGAATATATCCAGCAACATAAATTGGTTGAAAGGCACCTATTTCTCTTTTATAATTTCCATTTTCGTCTTTATCAGTTAAAAATTCATTCATTCCTGGTTGGACACCATCAATTAAATTTCCTTGATAATCATACCCATACCACGAAGCATAATTTGAACCATTATTTAGAAGTCCGTCAGGGCTAAACATTCCAATATCTAATGAATTAGGATTGAAAGTATGAATATCAACATACTGATTGAAACTAATACCTTGAGAATTTCTAAAATTTTGGGCAAAACTCGACATTTCATCATAATTATACAGATTTTGTCTTCCCAATAAATATCCAGAAGGATCTTGATCAAGTAAAAACTCGTATGCACCCGAGTTGAGTTGAATATAATTATTTACTTTTTGTTCAGCCAGAGTCCATAGTCCAATTGGACTTACCCCATAAAATCTATCATCCCTTTGCTCATATTCAAATCCAAACTGAATAGCATGATCATTAATATCTGCTGAAGCAGATCCAGTAAATCTGAACTGAGAGTTATTATTTTTTGAATAACCATTATATTCTCTACCTGTATTAAACCATATGGAGTAAACATCATCAGTTCTATCTCCATTCACTGCGGCACCAATTGAAGTGATTTGATCCAAGGTACTTATCGATAAATCATTATAGTTCATAAAATCAAAGTATGATTGTGTATAGTTTTCAGTAAATGGATTAACTCCACCAGACTGAAACTCATAATTTGTTATAACCTCAGTACCAAGCTCAAAATCTGAGTCTACAAATCCATTTTCGTTAAAGTAACCCATCACAACGTCATACATTGTATCACCTGAAGAAGGATTATATATATTTAAAGTATATGTTAAATTTCCTAATGAATCTACTTCATTTGTCTCCCAATCTGAAGGAGTCTCTTTTACTAGTTCTCTAATTGGTGAAAATCTACCAACATAACCATAATTAAAAAGTTTATCTTTATGATCAGCGTCTTGCTCTAAATAAGTATCTTTGGAGTAATCAGCTTGCAGTGTAAAATATGCATTTTTAATTGCTGAAGCAGATTGTTCACCATCAGTTGATCCAAAACTTTGTTGAAATCTTGCGTAAACTCTCCAATCTTCATCAATAAATTCAGGATTATTTTGAGGATTAAATAATGAATACGTATATACACTTCCTCTACCTTTATTACTGGTTAAATTACCACCGATTGTAACATTGGTATTCAAACTTGGTTTAAAATCAATTTTACCCTGAATTCTTGCATTTCTACTTTCTACATTTTGTCTAACATCAATTTTTTCTAAATCATTTAAGGTTATGAATTCTGAGGCTCTTTTTGATTGAGGTAAACCATTTTGAATTGAGAATATTAATGGATTTTCTTGTAATTCAGTTAATACATTATCTTTAACTTTATAAATATCAGCTGCGGAAGGATCACCATCATCTTGAGATTGGTACTCACCAGATAAAAAGAAACCTAAAATTGAATTCCCATCTTCTTTTTTTAGAAGGGGTCCAGAAAGATTAAACCCTAATAAATTATATCCATAAGGATCCAACAATTTCGAGGTTACAGCTTCTACTCCACCAAAAAACTCATTTGAGGGGCCTCTTGTAGTGATACTTATTATTCCACCTGTAGCATCTCCATATGCAGCAGGTAACCCACCAGTAATAACAGTCATTTGTTCTATAGCAGATTGTGGTAAAGAGTTTGATCCCCTAACTTTAATTCCATCTATGTAGTAAAATGTTGCATCAGACCTTGCTCCTCTAACATTTAGTGAAGACCCTTCATCCTCTTGATATATTCCAGCAGTTTGTGCAGCTACTGACTGAACATTTCTTGTTGGTAAAGCAGTTATTTCTTCTTTTGTCTTTGTAGTACCTGATTTATCTGGATCAATCAAAGGAACTACATACTCAACAAGCTCGACTTCACCTAGAACTTCACTTTCAGTTTTTAAACCAGCATTAACAAAAGTAATTTTATTGGATGTTACAATAACATCTCTTATTTCTTTAGAGGCAAATCCAATAAATGAAACTTTAACTGTATAACTACCTGGATCTATTGGTTTTATAGTATATTCTCCATCAAAGTCCGCGACAGCTCCTCCAACAATAACCCCATTTAACTCAATAACTATATTTGCCATAGGAATAGGTTCTGAGGAATCATTTTCAGTAACTTTACCTTTTAAAGTTCCAGATTGAGACTGGGAAAAACTTGAATATGAAAAACCAAACAGTAATATTGTGGTGAGTAATTTTCTAAACATAAACTTAATTATTGTTCTATTAGTTTAAAAAAACCAATATTAATTTATTAATATAATTTGCGAATATAAACCATATATTTCGAATTCAAAAATTTGTTTTGTAAAGAGTAGTTTTTGTTTTTGTAATTTTTAATACATAATTTAATGACAAATTAGTTTAAGTTGATTAAAAGTAATCATTTAATATTATTTATAATATTGTTGAATCTTTGTTGTAACAAAGATGAATTCAATTTTCCTGATACAAATGTTAATTTTTTTGTTTATCCCAATAACCCATCCAGTGAGGGATTACACTTTCCAGGTGGAACATTAAATATTGAGGGGGGGGTAAATGGAATAATAATTTTTCATGATTACCTTGACAACTATATTGCATACGACAGGGCTTGTACAAATAATCCTCTTTTAAGCTGCGAACAAGTAGATCTAGATGCTGAAAGTATTAATATACTAAAATGTAATTGTTGCCCATCGAATTATTTAATATTTGATGGGTCTGTAGTAAATGGTCCAGCTCAAAATTCGTTGAAGAGATATAACACATCATTTGATGGGATAGTATTGAGAATTTTCAACTAAATATCACTAATATCTGTATTCGTCTCCTTTGTATGGACCACTTACATTTACTCCAATGTACTTTGCTTGTTCTTTTGATAAAATATCTAGTTCAATTCCTAACTTTTGTAAATGAAGTCTAGCTACTTTTTCGTCTAAATGTTTTGGTAAAGTGTACAATTTATTATCATATTTACTGAAATTATTCCAAAGCTCAATTTGTGCTAAAACTTGGTTAGAAAAAGAAGTAGACATAACGAAAGAAGGGTGCCCAGTTGCACAACCAAGATTCACCAGTCTTCCTTCAGCAAGCAAAATTATATTTTTACCCTCAACAACATACTTGTCAACTTGAGGTTTAATTTCAATTTTGGAAGATCCGAAATTTTTGTTTAACCAACTAACATCAATTTCATTATCAAAATGACCAATATTACAAACAATAGTATTATCTTTCATTTTAATAAAATGATTTGCAACTACAATATCTTTATTTCCTGTTGCAGTAACAACAATATCAGCTTCAGAGACAGCATTAATCATTTTTTTAACTTCAAAGCCGTCCATACACGCTTGTAAAGCACATATTGGATCAATCTCTGATATTATTACTCTTGCTCCAGCACCCCTTAATGATTCTGCAGAACCTTTTCCAACATCACCATATCCAGCAACTACTGCAACTTTACCTGCTATCATAGAATCAGTTGCCCTTCTTATGCCATCAACTAAAGATTCTCTACAACCATATTTGTTATCAAACTTAGATTTTGTAACCGAGTCATTAACGTTGAATGCTGGAATTAATAAATTTCCATTTTTTTGCATCTCATTTAGTCTCAAAACTCCAGTTGTGGTCTCCTCAGAAAGACCTTTAATATTTTGGATTAACTCTGGATATTTGTTAAATACCATACTAGTTAAGTCTCCACCATCGTCAAGAATAAGGTTCAATGGTTTTTTTTCCTCACCAAAAAACAAAGTCTGTTCGATACACCAATCAAATTCTTCGTCATTCATTTCTTTCCATGCAAATACTGAGATTCCTTCTTTAGCAATCGCAGCAGCAGCATGATCTTGTGTAGAAAATATATTACATGAAGACCACTGAACTTCAGCCCCAAGCTCAACTAAAGTTTCAATTAATACTGCTGTCTGAATTGTCATATGAAGACAACCAGCAATTCTAGCACCTTTAAGAGGTTTTTTTGATGAATATTCTTTTCTCAATGACATTAAACCAGGCATCTCTGTTTCAGCCAATTTGATTTCTTTTCTTCCCCATTCAGCAAGGGAAATGTCTTTTACTTTGAAATTTATTTTTTTTGTAGGGATATCACTCATAATTATTACATTAGCATTATTTTGCAAATTTATTTCTTTTTTACTTTGATTTTGAATTTTATGAGAGAAATTTTAAATAAAAAATTAAATATTTACAATATAATTTCGATTTGGGAATACTTTCCTGAAGAAATCGACATTAAAAAATTAGAACTATCAAAATCAGTTAAATATAGAATACAATTGATTAGTTCAGAAAAAAAACAAAAAGAGCATGCTGTTACTTCAATTATTTTAAATAAAATATTTAAATCTAAAGTTGATTTATGGCATAACTCTTCTGGTAAGCCCTTTATTAATAAATCTAAAAATATATCTATCTCTCATTCAAATAATTATGTAGCTATTGCTTATGGAAAAAAAAATATTGGCATAGATATAGAAAGACCTCAAACTAGAATTATAAATATTTGCAAAAAAATTTTATCAAAAAAAGAAATTGATATATTAGGTCACTTCCCAAATAAAATAAATGCTTGTAAATTTTGGTCAGCAAAAGAAGCAATATTTAAGTTTTTTGGCGAAAAGAATATAAATTTCAAAAATGATATTGACTGTTCAGATTTTAATTCTTCTAGATGCAATAAAAAAGAATTTAAAATTTTTTTTGAATACATAAATGATTATATTGTAACGTATTGTCTAAGAAAAACACCTTTAAATAAACTTAAATGAAATTCAATAAATTTTCTATTTTATTTCTAATAATTACTCTAAATTATTCTTTTTCTTTTTCACAAATACATTCAATTGAAAAGATTCATAGTTTGTCTAAATCTGACCTAAAGAAAATTTGGAAAAAAAATAATATACCCTCTCTTATATGTCCTATCAACAATCCTTTAGAAGTATATAAAATTAAATATTATACAAGTTGGATTGACAATTCTAAAATTATTGCCTCAGGATTATATTATAAACCTAAAACAAATTACCCTGTTTCTACAGTAATTTATCACCATGGAACTAAAATTATAAAAAAGTCTTCTAATGAGATTAATGGTGAAAATATAGCGTCTTTAATTTTTGGAGTAGATGGCTACGCAGTTATATCTCCCGATTATATTGGACTTGGTGAAGGTGAAAAAACACATTTATATTGTAACAAAGAATCTGAAGCAAGAGCTTGTATTGATTTTTTGAATGTTACAGATGAGATAAATAATTTAATCAATTTGAAAATAAATGACGATATATTTATAACAGGTTATTCTCAAGGAGGTCATGCTGCAATGTCGACACATATGATTTTAGAAAGAGATTATATTGATAAATATAACATCAAAGGGTCATCACCCATGTCAGGCCCATATGATTTAGCTGGTATTCAAAGTGAAATTGCTTATAAAGATTATTCTAGGCCATTTTATTTACCTTATCTTCTTCTTGGATTTAATATTGAATATAAAATATGGACAACTGAAGACTTTTTTGGAATATTCAAAGAGGAGTATCAAGCTAATGTTAGAAAGTTATTTGATAATTCTAATAATATCAATAAAATCAATAATCTTCTCCCAAAAATTCCTATACTAATGTTAAAAGATTCTTTTGTTAATGAATTTAAATCTAATGAGAATTTTCCCCTACACAAATATCTTAAGGATAATAGTGTTTATGATTGGAAGCCTATTGCCCCAACTCAGTTATGTTTTTGTGAAAGCGATGAAAAAGTATTATATGAAAATTCAATTTTAGCATACAATACATTTAAAAAAAATGGTAGCAAATTTTTGAAATTAAAATCAGCTGGCAGAAACTACAACCACAACTCCTGCGCAGGGCCTGCATTAGTTTATTCAAAAGTTTTTTTTGATAAAAAAAGATCAAATAAAAAAAAGTTTATTAGTCCAACTTTGCAAAAGATTTTTTTGCGAGTATATTCTTTACTTAATTAAATTTTCTTTATTAATTTTAAATCAATCTCTAACTGTTTTTTCAATTCTATCAAATCATTAAATTTTTTCTCTGATCTTATCCATTTTTTAAATGTTATTTTTATAATTTTATCATATAAATCTCTATCTAAGTCAATTATATGAACTTCTATTTTTTTCATACCCTTACCAACAGTGGGACTAAATCCAATATTCAACATACCTTTATGTTGTTTTTTATCTATTTCGACGGTAACATAATAAACACCATCTTTTGGAATAAGTTTATCATCATTCATTAACTCTAAATTAGCGGTAGGAAAATTTATAGTTCTACCTAACCTATCTCCTTTTCTAACTAGTCCAAGAAAATTATATTCATAATTTAAATATTTTCCAGCAATTTTAAAATCTCCATTAGATATTGCATCTCTTATTTTAGTTGAACTAACTGAGATATTATCTACCTCTTCAACAGAAATTTTTTGTACTTTAAAATCAAAAATATTTGAATATTCGAATAAATCATTAAAGGATCCCTCTCTGTTACGACCAAATTGGTGATTATAGCCAATTATTAAAATTTTTGTTCCAATTTTATTTATTAAAATATCTCTGACAAATTCAACGGAAGAAATTCTTGAAAATTCTTTTGTAAAAGGATGTATTATTAAATTATCAATTCCTATATTTTTTAATAAAAAAATTTTCTCTTCATCAGTATTTAGTAGCTTCAGATTATTGTCCTTAAATATTACTTTTCTTGGATGTGGAGAAAAGGTTACAACAACTGATTCTCCATTTATCTCTTTTGATTTTTGAATTAATTTTTTGAGAATTTTAACATGACCTACATGAACTCCATCGAATGTTCCAATAGTTACAACAGCTTTTTTTATTTTTACAAAATCTTTTATATTCTCAAATACCTTCAATCTCCAAAAGTTTAAATATTAATTAAAAAAATTATAATTTAATACAAAATAAAAAAATAAAATTGCGAAATTTGAATTTATTTTAAATAAATTTAAATTTTGAATTTAATAATATAATTATATAATATAATGTCTGAAATATTTGGTAAAATTTCTCAAATTATTGGTCCTGTTGTTGATGTAAAATTTAATGACAACAAAGATTTACCCAAAATTTACGATTCCTTAGAGGTTACACTAAAAAAAAGAACCGTAATACTTGAATGTCAACAACATATTGGTGAAGATACAATTAGAACAATTTCTATGAACTCTACTGATGGATTAAAAAGGGGTGATTTAGTTAAAGCAACAGGAAAACCTATTCTTATGCCAGTTGGAGAAAATATAAAAGGAAGACTATTCAATGTAGTTGGAGATTCTATTGATGGAATTAAAAAAATTGATAAAAAAGAGGGTTATCCTATACATAGACCTGCTCCTAAATTTGAAGAACTAACTACTTCCTCTGAAGTACTATTCACGGGGATTAAAGTTATCGATTTAATTGAACCATATGCTAAAGGTGGGAAAATAGGACTATTTGGTGGAGCTGGAGTTGGTAAAACCGTACTAATTATGGAGCTAATTAATAATGTGGCAAAAGGACATGACGGGCTTTCAGTTTTTGCTGGAGTTGGTGAAAGAACTCGAGAAGGAAATGATTTATTAAGAGAAATGATTGAATCTGGAGTAATTAAATATGGTGATGAATTTAAAAAAAGTATGGAAAATGGTAATTGGGATCTTGATAAGGTTGATTTAGAAGAACTTAAAAAATCTCAAGCTACTCTTGTATTTGGTCAAATGAATGAATCTCCTGGAGCTAGAGCTAGAGTAGCACTTTCAGGGCTTACTTTAGCAGAATATTTTAGAGATGGAGGAAAAGATGAAAGTGGTAAAGATATATTGTTTTTTATTGATAATATATTTAGATTTACTCAAGCTGGATCTGAGGTTTCAGCTCTATTAGGTAGAATGCCTTCAGCAGTTGGTTATCAGCCTACTCTGGCAACTGAAATGGGTGCTATGCAAGAGAGAATTACTTCCACTAAAAATGGATCTATAACTTCTGTTCAAGCGGTATACGTACCAGCAGATGACTTGACTGATCCTGCTCCTGCAACAACTTTCTCACATCTTGATGCAACAACAGTATTATCTAGAAAAATTGCTGAGTTAGGAATTTACCCTGCTGTAGATCCACTTGATTCAACATCTAGAATTTTGACACCTGAGGTTTTAGGAAATGATCATTATAATTGTGCTCAAAATGTTAAAAAAATTCTCCAAAGATATAAAGAACTTCAAGATATTATTGCAATTCTGGGTCTTGATGAACTTTCAGATGAAGATAAACAAATTGTTCATAGAGCTAGAAGAGTACAAAGATTTTTATCTCAACCTTTTCATGTTGCAGAACAGTTTACAGGACTAAAAGGAGTTTATGTTGATATCAAAGATACTATTAAAGGATTTAATTTGATATTAAATGGAGAACTTGATCACTTACCTGAAGCTGCATTTAACCTTGTTGGAACAATTGAACAAGCTATTGATAAAGGAGAAAAATTATTGCAAGAAGCAAAATCTTAGATATGTTTTTAGAAATATTAAGTCCAGAAAAATCAATATTTAGTGGTGAAATTCTTTCTGTCAAAGTACCTGGTGAATCCGGAGAATTTGAAATTTTAAAAAATCATGCTCCTATTATCTCAAGTTTAAAAGCAGGTTTTGTCTTTATTACCAATACAGATATGAACAAGCAAAAACAAGAAATTAGAGGTGGAGTCATTGAAGCTATATCAAATAAAATAATTATACTAGTTAGTTAATATAACTTAATTAAATTATGTCAATTAGCTCAACTCTGGAGGAAAAAATTAAATTAAAATTAGAGGAAAAAGTAAAACAAAATTCATTAAGAACTCTTAATTTAAATATAAAAGGCATAGACTTCTCCTCCAATGATTATCTTGGTTTTGCAAAAAAAAAAATTTTTCTCAATGAACAAATTGGATCTACTGGATCAAGATTAATATCAGGAAACTCAAACTACCATTTAAAATTAGAAAAAAAAATTGCAAAATTTCATAATTCTGAGAGCTGCTTAATATTTAATTCTGGATACTTAGCAAACCTAGGTATAATTTCATGTATACTGAATAGAAATGACACAATAATATATGATCAATTTATTCATGCTAGTTCAAGAGACGGAATTAGATTATCAAATTCGAAGTCATTTTCTTTCAAACACAATGACATTGACTCACTAAATAATAAATTGAAAAAAGCAAAAGGAAATATTATAATCCTGGTAGAATCAGTTTATTCAATGAATGGAAGTATTTGTGATCTTGAAAAAATTGTAGAATTATCAAAAAAATTTGATGCAAATATAATATTAGACGAAGCACACGCAACTGGAGTTATAGGAGAAAAGGGTAAAGGTTTGGCTGTGAAATTAAATCTTGAATCTGAAATTTTTGCGAGAATTCATACATTTGGGAAATCCTTAGGTTGTTGTGGTGCAGCAATTCTTGGGTCCAAAAGTTTAATTTCATATTTAATTAATTTTGCTTATTCATTCATATATACTACTTCTCTTCCTAAAGTTTCAATTAAAATGATAGATAATGCTTACACACTTTTAAAAAACTCCAAAAATGAAATATCAAAATTAAACTCCAATATTGAATTATTTAAAGAAACTGCTATGAATTATAATGTAAATTTTATACCAAGCAATACTCCAATTCAGTCTATTATCATTCCTGACATTGATTTACTTAAATTAATCTCGAAAAAAATGAATAAATTAGGATTTAAATTATACCCTATACTTCATCCTACTGTTGAGAGAGGAAAAGAGAGAATAAGAATTTGTTTACACAGTTATAATACTCACGAAGAAATAAAAAGTTTAATCATGGAACTTAAAAAGTTATTATGAAAACTTATTTTATTACTGGAATTGGTACTGAAATTGGAAAAACTTTAGTTTCTTCTATTTTAGTCGAAAGTTTAAAAGCTGATTATTGGAAACCTATTCAATCTGGAGACCTTGACAATTCTGATTCTTATAAAGTTAAAAAACTTATAACTAATAAAATTTCTAAAATTCATCCTGAATTTCATAGATTATCTGCACCTATATCTCCTCATGCAGCTGCCAAATTAGATAAAATCAAAATAAACATTTCAAATATAAATGTACCTATCACTAAAAATCATTTAATTATTGAAGGGGCTGGAGGTATTTTCGTACCATTAAATGATAAAGAAATCATTTTAGACTTAATTCTCAAAATTAATTGTGAAGTTATAATTGTTTCTAAAAATTATTTAGGAAGTATTAATCACACTTTATTGACAATAAATGCTTTGAAAGAAAAAAAAATTAAAATTAAAGGTCTTTATTTTACAGGGGAAAAAAACTTAGAATCTGAAACAATAATTAAAAAGATGGGCAAAATAAAAATTTTAGGAAAGATTCCATACATTGATAAGATAAATTCAATAAAAATAAATGAAATTGCAAAAAAAATAAATCTTTAAACATCGTGAATATTAAAAAAAAAGATAAGAATTATATTTGGCATCCATTTACCCAAATGAAAAATAGTCCCCCTCCAACATTTATTAAAACAGGTAAAGGAACATTATTATTTGATGAAAATAAAAAATCATACATTGACGCGATTTCCTCTTGGTGGGTAAATATTCATGGACATACTAATCCATATATTTCAAGTAAAATTATCGAACAAAGTAAAAAACTTGATCAGATTATTTTTGCAAATTTCACTCATGAACCTGCAGTATTATTATGTGAAAAATTAACTAAAATTTTACCTGAAAATCAAAAAAAATTTTTTTTCTCTGGTGACGGTTCTTCTGCAATAGAAATAGCATTAAAGATGTGTATACAATTTTGGATAAATAAAGGAGAAAAAAAAACAAAATTTATTGCAATTGAAGGTGGCTATCATGGAGAAACATTTGGAGCAATGTCAACAGGGGGGAGATCAATTTTTAATCAACCTTACTCTGATTTTCTATTTGAAACAGAATATATACCTCTTCCAAAAAATGAGAATAAAACTATAGATAGGTTAAAAAAAATTATATTAAAAAATAAAATTGCTGGATTTATATTTGAACCCTTAATTCAAGGAGCATCTGGAATGAGGTGTTATTCGAATTCAATTTTAGATAAAATAATTGAGATTTGCAAAAATAATGATATTATTTGTGTAGCAGACGAGGTTATGACTGGTTTTGGAAGAACTGGGAGTAATTTTGCAGTTGATCAAATAAATAATACCCCAGATATTATTTGCCTTTCTAAATCGTTGTCAGGAGGTACCATCCCAATTTCATTGACAACTTGTACACAGAAAATATATAATACTTTTTTGGATGATAAAATTGAAAAAGCATTTTTACATGGTCACTCTTATACTGCAAATCCTTTAGGATGTGCAGCTTCTATTGCTAGTATCGAATTGTTACTAAGTAAAAAATGCAAAACAAATATTAAAAAAATTAATAATTGTCACATTGACTTTATAAATAGCATTAATAATTCTAAAAAAATTAAAAATATTAAATCTGTTGGAACTATTTTAAGATTTCAAATAGATAATATCTCTAAAAATTACTCCAGTAAAAAAAATATTGAAATTCAAAAATTTTTTTTGGATAAAGGAATTTTACTCAGACCAATAAGAGATGTAATGTATTTAATGCCTCCATATTGCATAACTAAAAAAGAATTATATCAGGTTTATAAAGCATTTGAAGCTTTTATTGAAATACAATAATCAAACTTACTTAGATCTTATAGCATCTACAGGATTAAGTTTAGAAGCAAAAATTGCAGGAAGTATTCCAGAAATTACACCTATTAAAAATGATATTAATACAGCTGATACAATGTTTTTAAATGATAAAATAAAGTTTAAATCAAAATAAATATTAAATACCATGACACAAAGTACAATCATTGATAACCCAATTAATCCCCCAATTAAGCATAATAAAACAGATTCAAAAAGGAACTGAATTAATATAAAATAATTTTTAGCACCGAGCGATTTTTGAATTCCAATCAAATTAGTTCTTTCTTTTACAGATACATACATAATGTTGGCTATACCAAATCCACCCACCAAAAGAGAAAATCCTCCTATTATAATGCCAGCAAAATTTATTACATAAAAAAGTATATCTAAACCTCTAGAAATTAAACTAATCTCATTTAATGAAAAATTATTCTCTGTTCTTGGAGATAATCTTCTTATTGATCTCATAACTCGAATTATATCTATTTTTAACAAATTTTTATTTATATCTTCATTTGACTTAACTAATAATTGTGATGAGTCTTTACTAATTTTAGCAAACTTTCTAGCAAATTTTAATGGAATTAAAATTTTGTCATCTTCATTTTCACCTACAAAACTCTCCCCAACTTTTTCTAAAACTCCTATAACCGTAGCAGTTTGTCCCATAAATTTAATTTCTTTTCCAATTGGATTATCTAAATTAAATAATTCTTTATAAATATTGTAACCAATTATAACCACAGAATTTCCAATATCAGAATCTTGAGTTGAAAAAAATCTTCCTTTTATAATATCAAACTGGATTATTGATCTATAATCATGAGAAATAGCTTGAACTTTAACTTCCTCGATGTCATTATTGAAATATTTAATTTTTTTAGAATTAAAAAATGAAATAAAAGCTACTTTGGCAGATATACTCAATTGATCTTGTAAAAGTTTTAATTCCTGAAATTTCGCAGAAGGCCTCTGATAGTATTTCCACCATGGATAACCTTCACTGAAAGACCATGGCCATTTGGATATATATATTACATCCTTGCCTAATTTATCAATATTACTTCTTATATTATTTTCAAGAGAGTCAATGACTGTAAAAATTGATATAATGGCAAAAATACCAATAGAAATTCCAAAAAGAGACAAGATCGACCTTAATCTATTTGAAGATAAAGCGTTTAATGCAAACTTTAAAGTCTCAAAAAAAATTTTAAATACTGACATTAGATATTTTTTTAAATATAATTTTTATTTTTATTTTTTAAGCAAAAAAAAATAGTTTTTAATTACTCTAATTTTTACATTTACAAGAAAGAAAAATTTGAATGAAAAAAATTAAATCTGCACTAATTTCCGTTTTTGATAAAAAACTCCTAAAAGAGATTTTACCAAAACTAAAAAAACATAATATTCAAATTTATTCTACAGGGGGAACTCAAAAACATTTAACGGATAATGGAATCAAAAGTATTTCTGTTGAAAATATAACATCCTATCCTTCTATACTTAATGGTCGAGTTAAAACTTTACATCCTAAAATTTTTGGAGGTATTCTAGCTCAAAGAGAATTAATTTCTGACATAAATGAATTAAAAAAATACGATATCCCTGAATTAGATCTTGTAATTGTTGATTTATATCCTTTTGAACAAGCATTAAAAAATAATGAGTCTGAAAGTAATATAATTGAGAATATTGATATTGGAGGAATATCTTTAATAAGAGCTGCTGCTAAAAACTTCAAACATACTGTTGTTATCTCATCTTATAAAAACCTAAATAAATTAAATTCGATTTTTGACAATCAAAATGGATTCTCAAGTATAGAAGATAGAAAAATTCTAGCTAAAGAGGCCTTTAAAATTTCATACACTTATGATAATCTGATATTTAATTATTTTTCAAATGATTTAGATAAAATTCATAAAGAAAATAGTGAAATTAAAAAACTCAGATATGGAGAAAATCCCCATCAAGATGCTATTTTTTACGGATCTCTGGATAAAACAATTAAGCAATTATCAGGGAAAAAACTTTCATACAATAATCTTTTAGATATTGATTCAGCTATCAATTTAATTAAAGAATTCAAAGATCCTACTTTTGCTATAATTAAACATAATAATGTTTGTGGATTATCTAGTAGAAAAAAATTAAAAAATGCTTGGAAAGATGCATTACAAGCAGACCCGATTTCAGCATTTGGAGGTATTTTAATTACAAATACTGAATTAGATATTGATACTGCTAATGAAATTGATAAACTTTTTTTTGAGGTAATAATTGCTCCATCATATAATCAAAAAGCCCTTAATATAATTAGTTCAAAAAAAAATAGAATAATTCTGATAAATAAACTCTTCCCTAATCAGAACAGAATTAGAAGAACAATTCTTAACGGAATTGTTGAACAAAGTTTTGATAGTAAAACTGACGAAGAATCTGACTTAAAAAATGTAACAATAAAAAAAATAACTAATGAACAAAAAACTGATTTACTATTTGCATCTAAAATTTGTAAACACAGTAAATCCAATGCTATAGTTATAGTTAAAAACAAACAACTAATCTCTAGTGGGGTTGGACAATCATCTAGAGTTGATGCCTTAAGACATGCAATTTACAAAGCTAAGAGTTTTAACTTTAACCTTAAAGAAACAGTAATGGCTTCAGATGCCTTTTTCCCATTTCCAGACTGTGTGGAAATTGGATCAAATGTTGGAATCTCTGCTATTATTCAACCTGGTGGATCAATAAATGATAAACTATCCATAGAATCATGCGATAAACATGAAATTGCAATGGTTTTTACCGGATTCAGGCACTTTAAACATTAATTTTAATTTTTTAAAAGATGGGAATTTTAAATTTTATGACTCAAGATATTGCAATTGACTTAGGTACTGCAAATACTTTAATAATTCATAATGACAAAGTAGTTGTTGATCAACCTTCCATAGTTGCTGTCGATAGAAAAACTGAAAAAGTGATTGCTGTTGGAAAAAGAGCTCAACAAATGCATGGAAAATCTCATGAAGGCATTAAAACCATAAGACCTCTTAAAGACGGAGTAATTGCTGATTTTGGTGCTTCAGAACAAATGATTAGAGAATTAGTTAAGACTATCCCTGAATTAAGATATAAATTTTTTTCACCGTCTTTAAGAATGGTCATTTGTATCCCATCTGGGATTACACAAGTTGAAGAGCGGGCTGTTAAAGATTCAGCTGAACAAATTGGTGCAAAAGAAGTTTATTTAATTCATGAACCAATGGCTGCGGCAATTGGAATCGGTATTGATGTTCTTGAACCGAAGGGTAATATGATTATTGATATTGGAGGAGGTACAACAGAAATTGCAGTTTTAGCTCTTGGAGGAATTGTTTGTGATAAATCCATAAAAGTTGCTGGAGATGTTTTTACTAGTGATATTGTATACTATATGAGGACTCAACACAACCTATATGTTGGAGAAAGGACTGCAGAAAATATAAAAATTCATGTAGGTTCAGCAACTGAAGAATTAGAAAATCCGCCAGAAAGTTATCCAGTTCAGGGTAGAGATTTAATGACAGGTAAACCGAAACAAATTACAGTTTCAAGTGATGAAATTGCAAAAGCATTAAATAAATCTATCATTCAAGTTGAGGATGCAGTTATGCAAGCACTTGCATTAACACCCCCTGAATTAGCTGCAGATATCTACAATACTGGAATATACTTAGCTGGTGGAGGATCAATGTTAAGAGGATTAGATACTAGAATTTCGAATAAAACTGAATTACCTGTATATGTTGCAGAGGACCCCCTAAGAGCTGTTGTAAGAGGAACTGGTATTGCATTAAAAAATATTGAATCATTTAGCTTTTTAATGAAGTAAAAATTCTATGCGAAACATATTTATTTTTATTTTAAGATATCATGTTTTAATTACTTTCATTATATTTGAGATACTGACATTTAGTATGTTAATTCATTCAAATTTTTATAATTCATCAAGATTTTTATCAAGCTCAAATTTTTTCATTGGTAAGTCAGTTAACTATTTTAATAATTTTCAACAATATTTTTTTTTAAAAGATATTAATGAAATATTAATTGAAGAAAATTCATCATTAAAAAATAAACTAAACCTAAAACTTAAAAAAAATAATTTGAATCAAAAAACTGAATACATCGAAGCTAATGTAATTAAAAACTCTACAAGTCTTAAAAGAAACTACATAACAATTAATAAAGGTTCAATTCATGGCATTGAACCTGGTATGGGAGTTTGTAATCATAAGGGTGTTGTAGGAATAATAAGAGATATAAGTTCAAATTTTTCAACAATAATTAGCATTTTGAATACCAAATCATTAATTAGTACACGAATAAATAATACAAATCACTTTGGTGAACTAGTTTGGAATGGTATTTCAAGAGAGTTTGCTCAACTTAATTCTATTGAAAAATATGTTGATATTGCAATAGGTGACAGTCTATTTACAAATAGCTATTCCAATATATTTCCTGAAGATATTTTAATAGGAACAATAAATAGATTTAGTATTTCAAATGAAGACAATTTTTATGATATAGAAGTTAATCTATGTGTTGATTTTAGTAATATTTATAATGTTTATGTAATAAAAAATAATTTAAAAAATGAAAGAGAAAAACTAGAGTCAGGTACATATGAAAAATAGTTTAGAACATATTTTACGTTTTATATCTTTAGTTTTGATTCAGATATTTGTCTTAAACTCCATCCAAATATCAGGATACCTTTATCCAAATATATATATACTTTTTATAATGTTATTACCTGCAAAATTTCCCAAATTTCTGGTTTTATGTTTGGGACTTTTATTAGGAATTATTATTGATGCTTTTACAGATTCATATGGAACTCATTCATCTGCAACTGTCCTTATTTCATATCTAAGACCTAAAATTTTATCATTAGTTTCAATTAAAGGTGGAGAAGATCTAGAAAATATAAGTATGAAACATTTAAAATATGAGAGATTTTTTACATACTCTGGGATAATATGTTTTATTCATCATTTTACTTTATTTTATTTGGAAGCATTTAGGGTAAGTGAATTATTTGAGTCACTCTGGAGAGCGCTGATGAGTTCTATTTTGACATTAATTTTAATTTTTATATTGGAATTAAGCAGATCTAAATATATTAAAATATGAATAGAAATAAATTTACTAATAGGCGGATTTTTTTTTATTTTTTAATATTATCTAGTTCATTGATTTTATTAATTAAATTATTTTTTTTGCAAATAATTGATAATTCATACAAACTATCAGCAGAAAAAAATGTTGTAAAACAAGAAATTATTTATCCTAAAAGAGGATACATATATGATAGAAATAAGATTTTGTTAGCAGGTAATCAAAGAGCATACGATCTAATGGTAATACCGAGAGAAATAGGTAATATCGATACACTAAAGTTTTGTAAAATAATTGACCTAAAACTTGAAAGCTTTATAAAAAAAATTCAGAAGTCCAAAAATTATTCTTCCTTTAAAGAGTCTATATTTTTAAAAGAAATATCTAAAAGAAAAGCTGCAAAATTTCAAGAATACTTATATGAATTTTCAGGTTTTTTTTTAAAAGAAAGGACAATGAGAAAGTATACTGAAAATTCCTGTAGTCATATTTTAGGTTATGTTAGTCAGGTCCCTGACTATATTATAAAATCAAATAAATATTATAATTACAATGATAATTTTGGAATAACTGGTGTAGAAAGATCATATGAAAAAGACTTAAGGGGTAATAAAGGAATAGAATTTTTTTTTAGAGATGTATGGAATAGGAAAATGGGTAGTTATAAAAATGGGAAATATGATAGTCTAGCTATTAATGGTAAAAACTTAGATCTAACTATTGATATTTACTTGCAAAAATATGGAGAATTATTAATGCAAAATAAAAAAGGAAGTATTGTTGCAATTGAACCCTCTACGGGAGAAATACTAACACTGATTAGCAGTCCAAATTATGATCCTAACTTATTAGTAGGTCAAAATAGATCTGAAAATTATATAAAACTTTATAAAAATAAAAATAAACCTCTATTTGATAGAAGCTTATTAGCAGAATATCCTCCTGGATCAACTTTTAAGCTTATTAACGCTTTGATTGGATTACAGGAAGGAGTGATTTCGCCAGGCACAAAATTTCCTTGTGATAATGGTTGGGAATATAATAAAGACCTCAAAGTAGGTTGCCATAAACATAGATCTAATTTAAATTTAAAAGAAGCGATTGCTCAATCTTGTAATTCATACTTTTGTCACACTTTTGGTAAAATAATTTCTAAATATAAAAACACAAATATAGGTTATAACAAATGGAGAGATCATGTATTAAGTTTTGGATTAGGTAATTATCTAAATAATGACTTGTATACTGGGAAACCCGGAAAAATTCCAACTCAATCATTTTATGACATTCAATATGGCAAAAATAGATGGAAATATCCAACTATAATTTCAATTTCAATTGGACAAGATGCTCTACTTTTATCTCCCATTCAATTAGCTAATATGACTTCAGTAATTGCCAATAGAGGGTATTTCTATACTCCTCACATAGTTAAAAAAATAAATGATAAAGAAATAAATAACGAATTTCTGATTGCAAAATTTTGTTCAATAGATAAAAAATATTTTCAACCTGTAATAAATGGTATGGAAAATGTTATTTCTAGTAAGTTTGGGACTGCTAATAATGCTAAAATTAAAGGAATGCAAATTTGTGGTAAAACTGGAACCGCTCAAAATCCTCATGGAAAAGATCACTCAATTTTTATTGCTTTTTCTCCAAAAGATGATCCTAAAATTGCTGTAGCTGTAATAGTCGAAAATAGTGGATGGGGTTCAACATGGGCTGCTCCTATTGGGACATTAATGATTGAGAAGTATTTAACTGGAGAAATTTCAAATTCTAAATTAGAAAACTTTATTAAAAATGCAACAATAATTGACGATAGTTATGAGAAGTAATAAAGTCTTATTCAGAAATATTGATACTCAAATATTATTAATTTATATAATTATGATATTATATGGATTATTGAATATTTTTGCTGCTAATTATGATAATGATATCATGATTTTATTTAATTTCAAGTCCGAACCTTTCAAGCAATCTATATGGATTCTATCCTCTTTTTCATTAATATTTTTTATTTTGTTACTTGATGGTAAAATATTTGCTTCATTATCTTATTTTATATACTTTTTATCAATTTTATCACTAATAATTGTTTTATTTATTGGCAAAGAAATTGGTGGTGCAAGATCATGGTTCAATATTTCAACCATGCTTAGCATTCAACCATCTGAATTTGCAAAAATTGGAACATTACTCGCATTAAGTAAATATTTAAGTCAAATTAATATTAACATTTCTAAATTATCAGTTCAGATATTCTCATTAACTATTATTTTTATTCCAATTTTATTAATATTACTTCAACCTGATGCTGGGTCATCTATTATTTTTTTTTCATTTTTACTTATATTATTCAGGGAAGGAATTTCAAAATATTATTTAATTTTAGCAGGTATTGCATTTTCACTTTTAATTTTTTCTTTAAAAAGTTCAACAAAATTTTTGATAATTTCACTTATCATAATTTTAATATTTTTATTAATTTATATGATAAATAAAAAAAAATTAAAAAGTAATTTAAAATTACTTTTAACTGTATCCATAATTTTATTTAGCTACATTAAAACTATAAATTTTATTTATAATGACGTATTAAAACCTCATCAAAAAAATAGAATTGACTTAATAATGGGAAAGGTTGTAGATATTCATGGTATAGGATATAACTTAAATCAATCAAAAATTGCTATTGGTTCTGGAGGTTTATTTGGTAAAGGATTTTTGAAAGGGACACAAACAAAATTTAATTTTGTTCCTGAACAAAGTACTGATTTTATTTTCTGTACAATTGGTGAAGAATGGGGATTTATTGGTTCATTTTTTACAATTTTAATATTTATTTTATTTCTTATCAAAATAATTACAATGGCAGAAAGACAAAGGTCCACTTTTAGTAGGATTTATGGATATGGAATATTCTGTATATTTTTTTCTCATTATTTTATAAATATAGGAATGTCGATTGGTATTGTCCCTACAATTGGGATTCCTCTTCCATTTTTCAGCTATGGAGGGTCATCTTTTTGGAGTTTTAGTATTTTACTATTTATCTTTATAAAACTAGACTCATATAGAATGGATATTTTAAGATAAAACTTATATTTATAAAATGGAAATAACAATAAAATACTTTGGAAGTAATTGGAAAGCAAATTTAAAAGAACCAATTGATATTTCAATTCCATTAAATGATAATAAACCTTTGATAAATGCATGGGGGTCTGAGAAACCTGAAATTAAACCTGTTGAAAGAGAAAATTGGATTGGATCTGTAAAATCAGGAAGTAGTGTTAATTTCAATAATATTTTTTTTAATCCCCATAGTCATGTTACACATACAGAATGTGTCGGTCACATCAGTGTGAAGAAAAAAAGTGTAAATCAATTACTCAAAAAATTTGTTTTTTTTTCAAATTTGATTTCAATCCGTCCAAAGATCAGGCAAAATGGAGATAAAGTCATAACCCTAGATCAAGTTACTAAAAAATTTGTTGCACCTTACAATGAAGCACTAATAATAAGAACTTTACCTAATACAAATAAAAAACTTGATTTTGATTACTCAAATACAAATCCAACTTATATGGATTACCGTTGTGCAAAATGGCTCAGTGAAAAAGGTGTTAAACATATTTTAATTGATGTTCCATCTATTGACAAGGAAAAAGATGATGGAAATCTTTCTGCCCATAAAGCTTATTGGAATTATCCACAAAATCCAAAACTAGACTTTTTCATAACAGAATTTATTTATGTACCAAATACTGTTAATGACGGAATTTATTTATTATTTTTAAATTTTGCTCCCATAGAAAACGATGCGTCTCCTAGTAGACCAATTATATTCAAACTAAAAAAATTATGATGAAAATAGCTTCTAAAATGTTTTATTGTCATAGTATAGTTAAATATCAAAGATTTAAAAGTCACGAGGTAAAAGTTGGAAATATAGGTATTGGAGGAAACAATCCAGTTAGAATCCAATCAATGACAACAACTGATACCCTAAATACTTCTGAAACAGTTAATCAATGTATTGGACTTATAAAAGCTGGATGTGAAATTATAAGGATCACAGCACCCAGTAGAAAAGAGTCTGAAAATTTATTTAATATTAAAAATGAACTTAATCAACTTGGATATTATACTCCACTTGTCGCAGACATTCATTTTACACCCAATGCAGCTGAAATTGCTGCATCTATTGTTGAAAAAGTAAGAATTAATCCTGGGAATTACGCAGATAAAAAAAAATTTAAAAAAATAGATTATTCTAGAAAAAGTTATGATGAAGAATTAAAAAGAATTAATGAAAGATTTTTACCATTATTAAAAATTTGTAAAAAACACAAAACTGCTATTAGGATTGGAACTAACCACGGATCTTTATCTGATAGGATATTAAGTAAATATGGTGATACGCCTCGAGGAATGGTAGAGTCTGCAATGGAATTTCTTAGAATTTGTAAAAAAAATAGTTTTAAAAATGTTGTAATTTCTATGAAAGCAAGTAATACAATTGTTATGATTAATGCATACAGATTATTAATTAATCAAATGAATATTGAAAGTATGACATATCCACTTCACTTAGGGGTTACTGAGGCTGGTGATGGTTTGGATGGAAGGATTAAGTCTGCAGTTGGAATTGGAGCACTATTAGAAGATGGGATTGGAGATACAATCAGAGTCTCATTAACAGAAGAACCTATTTATGAAATTCCGGTAGCAAAAAAATTAGTTCAGAGATATGTTAATAGAGATAAACATGATGAAATAAGAAAACTACATACTAACCCAATAAATCCATTTCAATATTTTAAGAGACAATCAAATGAAATTTTAAATATTGGAGGTAAGAATGTTCCAATTGTGATTTCTAATATATCTAATATTAAAAAAATTTCAAGACTTAGCTTAAAAGAAATTGGATATTCTTATTCACCTTTACTAGATAAATGGAATATTTCTGATTTTGCTGCTGATTTTGCTTTTTGTGGAGATAATTTTATTGATTTTGATTTTCCTGGAACTTTAAAACTAATTTATAATTATAATTTTTGGAAAAAAATAAATCAAAAAAACACTTTTCCTTTATTTGAGTCTATCAAGGATCTTAAAGAATTTAAAAATAAAAATATTTTAAGATTTCTGTCAATAAATGCAAGTAATCTGAATATATTAAGATTTTCAGAGATCAAAAAAGACTCAAATTTGGTTTTAATTTTAGAAACTAATAATTCTCATGGTTTAGCTGAACAAAGAAGATTTTTTATTGAAATGTTGAATAAAGAATTTAAACACCCAATCATAATTAAACGTAAATATAATAACAGTCAAATAGAAGAACTTCATTTATTCAGTGCAACCGACATTGGGGGGTTATTAATTGATGGTCTTGGTGATGGAATTTTCATCAATAATAATAATTTTAACAATAAACAAATTATCAAATTATCATTTAATATTCTTCAAGCAACAAGAACAAGAATTTCAAAAACTGAATATATATCTTGCCCAAGTTGTGGAAGGACTTTATTTGATTTACAAGAAACAACTTCAAAAATTAGATCGAAGACAAATCATTTGAAAGGAATCAAAATTGGAATAATGGGTTGCATAGTAAATGGTCCAGGAGAAATGGCAGACGCAGATTATGGATATGTTGGAACGGGTCATAACAAAATTACTTTATATAAAGAACAAACAATTATGAAAAGAAATATACCGAGTAATAAAGCAGTTGATGAATTAATCAATCTAATAAAAGAAAATGGAGATTGGAAAGAAAATACATTATAATTAAAAAATGGAAATTAAAAGATGTAGTTGGGTCTCTGAAAGTCAAATATATAAAAATTATCATGACAATGATTGGGGAAATCCAATATTTGATGACAATAAACTTTTTGAATATCTGAGTTTAGAAATTTTTCAAGCTGGACTTAGTTGGCTCACAATTTTAAAGAAAAAAAAAAAAATTTTTAGTGCATTTGACAATTTTAATATTCAAAAAGTTTCTAGTTATTCAAAAAGAGAAATCAATATTTT
>CACDER010000003.1 GCA_902551855.1 uncultured Cryomorphaceae bacterium
ATTTGGGTTTATTAAAAAATTTATAAAATTTATGCAAAACTTTACTTCTATGTTATTAGAAATGTTTAACCCCTCACTTGAAATTACAGGAATATTATTATCGATCAAAAAGTCGGATATTATATAACTTTCTTTTTTTGTTCTTGTAAGAATACATATGTCACCATAGTTAAAATTATCATTCATTAGCTCGGTGACAATTTCCTTCAATTTAGTTAATTCATAACTATCTTCTAACTCTTTCGAAACTTTATTTAAAGAAAAAAAACCTAATTTTTTTTTAATAGGTTTTGTTTTCAGTTTGTTATATATATTTTTATAATTCTCTTTTCCTAGTTGATTAGAAATAAAAGAAAAAAAATTATTATTAAAGTTTACTAATTCCTTATTTGAACGATAGTTATAATTTAGCTTTTTTTCCAATATAGAAAAAGTTTTTTTTAGTTTCAAATTATAAAATAAGCTCAAAAATTGTTCAACATTCCCTCCGCGCCATCTATAAATTGCTTGTTTTGGGTCCCCAACAACCAATGCAGTGGGTCGGATATCGTGAACCTCGGATAAAGAGTTTTCAATAAGTGGGAGTAAGTTATTCCATTGAAGCAAAGATGTGTCTTGAAATTCATCAATAAAATAATGAGAGAATTTAATTCCTGTTTTTTCATATATATAGTTTGTTGAATCTGTTTGAAGAATATTGTTTATTAGTTTGTTAAATTCGTAAATAGGTAAAATATTATTATTAGTTTTTATCTCAGATAGTTTTTTTGATAATTCACTCAAAATTGAAAAATTATTTAAATTAAAAAGAATATTTTTCAGTTTAATATATTTAGGATATTTTACTAAAAGATTTTTTAAATTAATTAGCTCTTCTTTTAATGATTTTTTAATTATATCTATTTTATTAGCCTCATCAATGTCACATTTCTTATTTGACCAGCTGCTTGTCAACATAAGTTTATTTATTCTTTCGGAAGGTATATAGTTTTCATAGTTATTTTCTGATAATTTTTTAAAATATTTAGGAATACCAACCTCACCTCCTATAAAGTCTTTGAATTTAACATTGAAGTTTTTACATAATTCATTAAATTTTTTCCCAATTTTATTTAATTCATAATCATAATTTTTTATGAATAATTTAACTTGCCCCTCTATTTTAATAAACTTTTCAATTTTAATTTTATTTATTTTTTCTAATTCTACTTGTCCCTCCTCAGTGAGTAAGTTTTTCCCCAATTCATAGATATCTTTTTCTATTCTCCAACTTTTTTCCGCATTCATTTTTGCTTTAGCAAATTTTGTTAATAAATTTTTAAGTTCATAATTATAAACTACTGATTCAATTACCTTATTTACAGCATCTTCTAATATTTTATCTTCATCAACACTCACCTCAAAATTTGAATTTAACCCTATATCAACAGAGAAACTTCTGATTATTTTGTGCATAAAATGATCAATTGTAAAGACTGACATTAATGAATAATTATTAATTATACAATCTAAAATAGAATCTGCCTTTCTTCTTGCCACAACTTTACTAATTTTGATCCCATCTAAAAATTCATCTATAAATTGTATGTTGTAATCTTTTGTTGATATTTTTTTTAAAAAAAACATTATTCTCTCCTTCATTTCATTTGCAGCTTTATTGGTGAATGATAAACAAAGAATAGAAGCAAAAGCCATGTTTGATGGAGATCTAAGACAGATACGTATATATTCTTTTGCTATTGAATGGGTTTTACCAGATCCAGCAGAAGAATTATAAATTAGAAAAGATGGAGAAAATGTTTTTTCAGCGTATTTATGTTGTTTTTTGTTCAATAATTTTGTATATTAATTTAAAAAATGGTTGACATAATTAATTCTATTTTAAATAAAGCTAAAAAAAACAAAAAGATATTTAAAGTTCCAGTAATTATTAGATATTTAAAAATTAAATACAACCTGGTTATTTCTAGGAAAAGTTTACTAAAAAGAATTAAAACTTTAAATTAACTTAGAGGTCGGAACCAGATTCGAACTGGTGTAGACGGTTTTGCAGACCGCTGCCTAGCCACTCGGCCATCCGACCATTAATAAAACAAATTTAGTGATTTCATAATTTTTGTCAAACTAAAATCTAATTATATTATTTTTATCAGATTTCATTTGTATTGTAACATTTTTTACATTACCATTTATTGGTGGTGATGTTTTTTTGATTTCAACTAAAACAGAAATTAAATTTTCAAATTCATTATTAATTTTTTTAATTATGTTACCGCAGACAGTTTCAATTAGCTTAGATCTTTTATCAATTTCTTTTTTTACGATACTATTCACTTTTACATAATCAACAGTATCTTCTAGTTTATCACTTAATATTGAATTTAATAGGTTCAATTCAAGTTCGATATTAATTATGTACTCTGTTCCAATTACACTTTCTTCTGCCATACAACCGTGATATCCATAGCATTTTATCTCCTCAAGTTTAATTTTGCCTATCATAATTAAAGATTGTTTAATGCAAATTTAATTCTACTAATTACTTCTTTTTTTCCTAACAAAAAAAATATTTCGTTCAAAGGTGGGCCAAATTTTATTCCTGACACTATTACTCTCAAAATTGGCATTATTTCTCCAAAATTTAGATTTTTTTTGTTCAGAAAATCATTAAAACATTTAGAGATATTATTTGCGGAAAAAACTTCAATATTAGTTATTTCGAATAAAATTTCTTTAATTAAAAATTTATTGTCATCATTCCATTTTTTTTTAATCAACTTTTCATCATAAATCTTAGGTTTGCTAAAAAAATATTTTCCTTCAACTTCAACTTCATTAACAAATTTAGCCCTTTCTTTGATCAAATTTGCAACTGATACTAAGTATTCTCTGCTGAAGCTTTTTAATAAACTTGAATCAAAGTTTTCAATTATTTCTTCTCCACTCATTTTTTTTAAATGTTGTTCATTGAACCAGACTGTTTTTTTGAAATCAAATTTAGCCCCTGACTTATTTACTTTTTTAAGAGAAAAATTTTCAATAAGCTCATTCATGTTAAAAATTTCATTTTCATTTCCAGGGTTCCAACCTAATAATGCTAGCATATTATTGAAGGCGTCAGGGGAGAACCCAAACTCTTTATAGCCTATGAAGCTTTTGTCATTTTGATCCCAGCTAATTGGGAAGACAGGGAACCCATATTTAGCACCGTCTCTTTTTGATAGTTTCCCTTTACCATCTGGCTTTAAGATAAGAGGTAAGTGCGCAAAAGTAGGCGTCTTATTCTCCCAACCTAGATATTGATAAAGTAGAATATGAAGCGGAGCTGAAGGCAACCACTCTTCACCACGAATGACATGAGATATTTTCATCAAGTAGTCATCAACTACATTTGCTAAGTGATAAGTAGGCATTCCATCAGATTTATATAATACTTTATCATCAAGATTATTTGAATTAACAGATACCCAGCCTCTTATTTCGTCTTTAAATTTTATTTCTTGATTTCTTGGAATTAGAATTCTAATTACATACTTATCTCCTCGTCGTAATCTTTCTTCAACTTCTTTCTTGGAAAGAGTTAAAGAGTTTTTCATTCTAGACCTCGATATACTATTATACTGAGGCGCCGCTTTACCTTCTTTTTTTAAATTTGACCTCATAGTGTTTAATTCCTCATTAGAATCAAATGCATAATATGCTTTATTATTTTTGATTAAATCAAAAACATACTTTTTATAAACATCCTTTCGCTCAGATTGTTTATAAGGGCCAAATTCACCTCCAACAGAAACTCCTTCATCAACTTGAATTTTACACCATTTTAATGAGTCGATAATGTATTTCTCCGCACCATTTATTAATCTATTTTGGTCAGTATCTTCAATTCTCAATAAGAATTTTCCATTGTTTTTTCTTGCAAATAAGTAGTTATATAGAGCAGTTCTAACGCCACCAATATGGAGAGGACCTGTTGGGCTTGGTGCAAACCTAACTCTAACCTCATTTTTTGACATAGTTTATTATATTAAAGTAAATTCATTGTATTTTTGTGCTAATTTAGTTTATTAATAGTTTTAAATTAAATTATATTTTATTTTTATTGGATGAATGACGAAATATTAATTTTCTAATTTTTTTTTATGTTGAGTTCTTACGAAAGTTTAATTTCTAAACTATCTAATTTCATTACTAAATATTATCAAAATTTAATTTTAAAGGGAGTAATTTTGAGCGTAATATTAATTACATCCTCTTTAATTATTTTTCCTTTATTAGAATCTGCTTTTTGGTTCGATCAGATCTATAGGTACATATTATTTTACACGATTTTGATTTTATTTCTTCTAATTTTATTTTTTTTGATAATAATACCACTATTGAAAATATTTAATATTGGTAAAAGGTTATCCGAGGAAGAAGCGTCCAGAATAATCGGTTCGCATTTTTCAGAAATATCTGATAAACTATTAAATGTAATTCAACTAAATAATCAAAAGAGTGATAATTTAGAATTAATTAAAGCTTGTATCGAACAAAAAACAGTAGAGTTAAAAAAATTCAAATTTAACAATGCCATTAGTTTTAGCGAACATAAATATCTTTTAAAGTATCTAGCTATACCTTTTTTTATTTTTTTTATTTTCTTTGCTTCTGGGAGGCAAGAACTCATTACAGAAAGTGCATACAGGATTATAGATTATGAAACTAAATATATTAAGCCTTTGCCTTTTTCACTTGAAATTATAAATGACTCTTTGACAGCTATTCAAAATTCTAGTTTCAATTTACAAGTTAAATTTAATGGAGAAAAATTTCCAGATGAACTTTTTATCAATTTTAATAATAATAATGTTAAAATGTTAAAAAAAAATACTAATTTATTTAATTACAACTTTATTAATATTCAAAAAGATATCAATTTTAATTTACATTCAAATGATTATTATTCAGATAATTACAGTATAATAGTTATACCTGAGCCTCAGTTATTAAATTTTAATCTTTTCTTAAGTTTTCCAAATTATATAAACAAAAAAAATATAACTCTAAAAAATATAGGATCAACCAGCATTCCTTATGGAACTGAATTAAAATGGGATGTGACTTCACAAAATAGCGATAAAATACATGTTTTAATAGATAAAAAAAATCACGACTTTAATCAAATAGAATCAAACGTATTTTCCTTTAAATTTAATCCTAAAAATTCATTTAACTATTCAATAATACCTTCAAATAAAGCTATAATCCAGTCTAATAACATTAATTATGAAATCGAAGTAGTTTCTGACAAATATCCTGAGGTCGAACTGGAGCAATTTATTGACTCCACAAACTCTAATAAAATTTTTTTTAATGGATTTATTAAAGATGATTATGGATTTTCAAAATTTGAGTACTTTATCAAAGATTTAGCTGGAAATTGGGATAGTACAATACAAATTGATATTAAAAAAGATATTAAATATGAGAATTTTTACCTTCTCTTTGAATTACCGGATTTAAAAAATTTCAAAAACCCTGTTTTCCAATATTATTTTAATCTTTATGACAATGATATGTTAAATGGATATAAATTATCTAGAAGTAAAACTTTTCAGATAGATAATGTCAGTAATCAAAAAATTAAAAGTTCAATAAAGAAGACTTCAGAAAATATTTTAAATAAGCTTGATGAAACACTTGAATTAACTTCACAATTAAAAAACGATTATAATAAGTTAATGATTAATATGTTGAATAATAAAAATCTGTCATGGAATGATAAACAAGAGGCTCAAAATGTGTTTGAGAAACAAAAAAAAATAACAGAAAATTTGTCAAAAATTTCAGAATTAAATAAAACAAATAATTCAAAAATAAATAATACAAATGCATACGATAAGAATATAAGGGAAAAACTCTCTCAAGTTCAAAGTTTGTTAGATAAAATTTTAACTGAAGAAATGATTAAAATGATGGATGAAATTAAAAAAATGATGGAAAATTTGGACAAAAAAAAATTATTAAATAAAATAGACCAAATACAGTACACTAATGAAGAATTAGAAAAAGAATTAAATAGAAATATAGAAATATTAAAAAAATTTGAATTGAGAAAGTCAATTGAAGACGCAGTAGAAAAATTAGTAAATATGATGTCAAAACAAAACGAATCTTTAATAAATGATTCAATTAATAAGAAAGACTTTGAGAAAATTTTACAAAAACAATCAAGTTTATTAAATGATAAATATAATTTTAACAAAAATTTTAATGATTTATTGAAAATAAACTCAGAATTAAAAAATAAGGAAGATTTCAATAAAATAGAGGAGACCAATCAAAAATTAGACACGTTATTTAATCAAAGCAAAAATTATTCAAAAACTACAAATAAGAAAAAATTATTAAAATCTCAAAATCAAACTTTGAAAAATCTTAATGAAATTATTAATAGTCTAAAGAAAATTAGTAGTGATTTAAATACTGAGTCTAACTATGAGGACATGACCCTTCTAAGGCAGATATTGGATAATCTTATCAAATTTTCATTTACAGAAGAAGAATTAATCTATGAGTTTAACCAAATTGATAAAGATGACCCCAAATACGTAGATTTAATTCATAAGCAAAACAAAATAAGAGAAGACTCTAAAATTATCCAGGACTCTCTGTATGCTTTAAGTTTAAGGCAACCCCAAATTGAATCTGAAGTTAATAGGCAAATAAGTAAAATTAATAGAAATCTAAATTTAACTTTGGGATTTTTATCTGAGAGACAGACTAATCAAGCAACTTCAAAACAACAGCTTGTTATGACATCAGCTAATAACTTAGCAGTTATGTTAAGTGACATTCTAGAATCTATGCAAAAAGATATTGCTAAAAAAACACCTGGAGATCAACAATGTGATAAGCCAGGTAGGGGTAATCCGTCTATGTCTGATATGAAAAAGCTACAAAAAGAGTTAATGAAAAAGCTACAATCTTATAAAGATTTGAACAAAAACAAGCCAAATAATAAAGGTTTATCTGAAATGTTATCAAAGCAGGAAATGATTAAAAAATACCTAAAGGAAATGGCTGAAAAATCAAGCAATAATAACGATGATTTTCATGATAATATAAGAGATTTAATTGACAATATGGAAAAAACAGAACAAGAGATATCAAATAATGATATATCTAATACTACTATTAGTAGACAAAATAAAATAATGCAAAAATTATTAGATGCCGAAAATTCACTAAATCAGAGAGGTGAAGATAAAATTAGAGAGTCAAATGAGGCCAATCAAATTCCCCAGGAAATTGAAGATTTAATAATAAAAAAGAAATTGGAAAAGTTAAATCAAGGTGAGTTGCTTGAATCTATTCCTTTGGAACTCAATCCATATTTTAAATTAAAAGCAAAAGAATATTTTAAAAAAATCAAGCTCAATTAAATATATTATCATGATTAATTTTTTTATTGAAGCAAATTTCAATTTTAAAAGCAAAAAACATATAAAAAAACTTATAGATTTCATATTGATAAAAGAAAATGTAAAAATAAAATATATAAACGTTATTTTTTGTGACGACAATTTTTTATTAAAAATAAATAATAAATTTCTAGATCATGATTTTTACACTGATGTTATATCATTTAATTATTCCTCTAGTCAAATTGAAGGAGAAATATATATTAGCATTAGTAGGGTTTTGGATAATTCAAGAACTTATAATACAGATGAAAATGTTGAATTGATAAGGGTGATAGTTCATGGACTGCTACATTTATGTGGCTATAATGATAAAAATTTCGAAGAAAAAAAGTCAATGAAATTAAAGGAAGATGAGTATATAAATAAATATTTTAATAATTTTGTTCCACGTGGAACCTAAGACTATGTTAGAATTTAAATATGATTTAATTGTTGTTGGCGCGGGGCATTCAGGCTGTGAGGCTGCAGCAGCGGCAGCAAATTTAGGTATAAAAACTCTACTTATAACCATGAATATGGATACTATTGCTCATATGTCTTGTAATCCTGCAATGGGAGGAATTGCTAAAGGGCAGATAATTAGAGAGATTGATTCTTTGGGGGGCTACTCGGGTGTTGTAACTGATGAAACAATGATTCAGTTTAAAATGTTAAACAAATCAAAAGGCCCTGCAATGTGGAGCCCAAGAGCTCAGTCAGATAGAAAGTTATTTGCATTAAAATGGAGAGAGATATTGGAATCAATAGAGAATTTGTTCTTTTGGCAAGATATGGTTGTTAAGTTAATGGTTAAAGAAAATAGAATAATTGGAGTACAAACTAGCTTAGGGGTGAAAGTATTTGCTAGTAAAGTAATTTTAACTAATGGTACATTTCTAAACGGATTAATTCATATCGGTGATAAAAATTTTGGAGGAGGACGAATGGGTGAAAGAAAATCTATTGGGATTACAGAAAATTTAAAAGAGTTAGGTTTTGAGTCAGGCAGAATGAAGACGGGAACCCCACCCAGAGTAGACGGAAGATCGCTAGATTATAACTTATTTGAGGAGCAGTTAGGCGATAATGACATATCAGGTTTTTCTTTTTTGAACTTAAAAAAAATTAAGAAACAGAAGTCATGTTTTATTACTTACACTTCAAACGAAGTTCATGAAACTTTGAAAACAGGGTTTGACAGATCACCAATGTTTAATGGGAAATTTCAAGGAAGTGGTCCTAGGTATTGCCCATCTATTGAAGATAAAATAGTTAGATTTTCAGAAAAAAATCGTCATCAGATTTTTGTTGAGCCAGAAGGTTGGAATACCAGTGAAATCTATGTAAATGGATTTAATACCTCCCTTCCTGAGGAGGTTCAGTATAATGCATTAAGAAAATTAAAAGGTTTCGAAAATGTTAAAATGCTTAGACCTGGCTATGCAATCGAATATGATTATTTTCCTCCTACTCAGCTAAATCATACTCTAGAAACCAAGTTGGTTAAAGGTTTATACTTGGCTGGACAAATCAATGGTACTACTGGTTATGAGGAAGCAGCATGTCAAGGTTTCGTCGCTGGGATTAATGCCGCCTTAAGTTTGAAAAATAAACCAGAGTTTATTTTAAAACGCTCAGAAGCTTATATTGGTGTTTTAATTGATGATTTAATAACTAAAGGGACTGAAGAACCATATAGAATGTTTACTTCGAGAGCGGAGTACAGAATTTTATTGAGACAAGATAATGCAGACTTTAGATTAACAGAATTAGGAAGAGAAATAGGGCTTGTAAAAGATTATAGATATGAGGTATTTGCTAACAAAATAAATTACTTTAATAAGTTTATTAAATTTTTAAATTACACCTCAGTTAACCCCGATTCAATAAATACAATACTGAATAAAATTAATTCAAGTCCAATTAATCAAAAAGATAAATTAAAAAAAATAATATCTCGCCCTGAAATGGATTTTGATATGGCAAAAAAAATTAATGAAGTAAAGTCATTTATTAAGTCCAATGGATTTAACAAGGAAGCATTAGATCAAGCATTCATTCAAATAAAATATCAGGGATACATTGAAAGAGAAGAAATTAATGTGAAGAAAATTAATAGATTAGAAAATATCTCAATACCAAAAGACTTTATATACTCAAAATTATCATCATTATCATCGGAAGCCAAACAAAAGTTAAATGATATTAGACCTAAAACAATTGCTCAGGCTTCAAGGATTTCTGGTGTTTCACCATCTGATATTTCTGTATTATTAATATATATGGGGCGGTAAATAATTAATTGGAGTAAAATTTATTAGTTATGATATCACCATTTTGAGTTTCAACAATTAGAAAATAGATTCCAGTATTTAAGTTTAGTTTAATTTTCTGGTCAACTATTTTACCATGATTAATTAAAGATCCAATTGAATTTAATACACTATATTTTAATCCTATTAAACTTTTATCTTTAAATTTTATAGTTTCATTATAGACATAAAAATTATTATTTATTTCTAAATTTTTATCAATATTAAGATTACTTTCAGATAACCTTACATCATCTATATAGTACAAAGCAGATTCTCCAGCTGGAGCAGCTGCATAGAAGTTTAAACCATCTAAAACAGAAGATGGTCCAGCAGAACCGTTACTCCATGTAAAAGACTGAGATTCTATACCATTAAACGAAGGTACAATTAAATCGGATTCCATATCAATGGCAAGTTGAACTCTAAACCAAGAAGCGTTAGGATATTCAAAGTTTATTTGAGTTGCAGCATCAACATCAATATAGCCACTACCATCTTGAGAAAAATATACTTCAAATGCCCAATTGTTACCTTGAGCCCCAACAAACTGATGAAGTATATTAAAATATCCACCAAAATCTGCTTCAATATACATCATGAAAGAAAGATTCCAAATACCACTTGAAGCACCACCTAATGGAAGAACAATATCTGTTGTTCCTCCAGCTGCAGCGGTTTGTTGAATGAGCATAGAGTTTTCCCCTCCAAAAGAAACAGCAGAACTTACCGGTGTATCTTCCTCAGAGCCTGGATTATTTAACCAAGTAACCCATACACCATTTGATGTTTCCGCAATTAAGCTGCCAGGTGAATAATTTTCAAAATTTTCATATATATTTTGAGAATGCAAATTAATAAACGAGAAAATACTAATAATGGAAAAAATTTTAAATTTCATAGTTAAATATCATTTTGATTGTTAATTTTTTAAATATAATAAATTATTTAAACAGAAAAAAGATATATTTAAGTAACAATATTAAATTATAAATAAAATTCTATGGAAATGAGAATATTTTTTGCTGTTTTATTATTTTCCATTAATTGCGGTTTACTTAAGTGTCAGAATCCATATTTAAAAAATGGTTATGGATACGTTAATGTTGATGGCGGAAAAATTTGGTATGGTATACTTGGTGAAGGAACAAAAACACCATATTTATATCTTCATGGAGGGCCAGGTGGAAAAAGTGAAGGGGGGATTTATTTAAATGGAATATCAGATGAGCGACCAGTGATATTTATTGATCAGTTAGGTGGAGGGCTTTCAACCTACCATGAAGACACCACACTTCTAAAGGTCAATAAATTTGTGGAACAGGTCAAAGTAATAACTAATGAATTGAATTTAAATGAATTTTATCTAACTGGACATTCATGGGGTGCTGCCTTAGCTCTAGAATACTATTTAAAATATCCCGAGGGGATAAAAGGAATAGTATTTAATAGTCCTTTCTTCTCGACTCCAATTTGGGTGGCTGATTGTGATACTCTGATTACTCAATTACCAAAGAGTACTCAATATGATATTATGGTAGCTGAAAAAACAAATACTTTTGAAACCAAATCATATCAAGATGCTATGATCATTTTTTATAAAAACTTTATGATTAGATCGAAAGATGTCAACTGGGAAACTATTCCTGGGTATGAATTATTCAATAGTTCTTTTAATCGCGAAAATATTAGTGGTAATAATTTTATATACAATTATATGTGGGGGCCAAGTGAATTTAGTCCAACAGGAACATTAATTAATTATGAGATTAATGATTCTTTAAGAAAAATAATTGTTCCAGTTCTATTTACTACTGGAGAGTTTGATGAAGCTCGACCATCAACAGTTAAAAGATTTGTCTCTCTTGTCTCAGGTGCAGAGTATATTGAGATTCCTAATTCAGGACATGCAAGTAATATAGACAATCCTAAGATACTTATTAAGGCTCATAGAGATTTTGCAGAAAAAATTGATAAAGAATAGAAAATAAAATTTTTTTTAATTATTAATTTGAATGGAAAATCTAATTGAAAGTGAGGTTTTTTCTGAATAAAAATGATTTTAATTTCAATCTTTTTAAAAAATTTTAATGACACTTACCAATTTTTATTATCCATAAATATTGTTTGAACATAGTTGTCAGCACTGAATGTTAGGTTATATTTATTGTCTAAGATGTTAATTAATACAATATTAGTTTGATGGCGATATAATTCTAAAAAAAGAGTGTTTTGTATTGTTATTATTTTTAAATTTTCTTTTTTATCAATATTGGAAATTTCAAAGTACAAAAAGATATCATGTAAATTATTGCTCAATTCTTTCCCCACCCACTTATATTCTTGTATATTGTTGTTTACTGAAAGCTTTAAATTATTTTCAAAGTATTCAACAATTTTCTTTTCGAGAGAAATGTTTTTATGATTATCCAAAAAATTAGTTAATTTTTTAGAATATTTATTTTCAATTGATTTTTCAAGATCTTTTAAAGCAACTTTAATAGTAATTTCCATTGATTTTGTTTCATTATTATAATGAAAAGTTGAATGAGTTACATGAAAGTCATGAAATTGAAAAAATAATGTGGTAGCCAATAAAAAGAAATTATTTATCATTTTTTAATCTTTCTTTAATTATTTTTTCTCGCTGCATGGGATTTATATTATTTTCTTGTTTTTGTTTAAATAACTGAAATCTAGTTGGCTCTTTTTTAGTTGGCCAATAGTTATTATTTCTATCAGTGTCGGCTGTTTCTAAAAAGGGATCTAAAACTATATTTGAAAGCTCTTTATCCAGTATGAATACTTTTTTAACAGATTTTGAATTCATTTTCCATATTTCTGCTGGAATCCTAATAGTTTCTTTGGTACCATCTAAATATAAAAATTCTAATATTATAGGCATAACTAATCCTCCAATATTTGAGAATTGGATTTCATAATAATTTTTATCAGAATTTAAGATTAGTTTTTCATTATTATTAAGTTTTTTCATGAAGTTTATATAATCTTCTCTATCTAAAATATTTGTGTCATATGGATCGAATGTTGTATAAAAATCTGTAGTATTTTTATCATACTCTGTTATTGTTTTGGGAATTGATATTTTATTTTTACTGTATCCAATGTAAGTATTTTGATTTTTTTCGTTTTCTTTTGCTATTGGGTTTTCAACATCAGGATTCTTGGTATCAATTTTATACCAATTTACTTTATCAAGTGAAATATCAACATGATCATTAGTGTAGAACCAACCTCGCCAAAACCAATCAAGGTCAACAGCACTAGCATCTTCAATAGATCTAAAAAAATCTGCAGGAGTTGGGTGTTTGAATGCCCATCTTTTGCTGTATGTTTTAAAGGCATAGTCAAATAAATCTCTACCCATAATCGTTTCGCGTAATATATTCAATGCAGTTGCGGGTTTACCGTATGCATTATTCCCAAATTGAAGGATAGATTCAGAATTTGTCATTATTGGGACAATACCTCTTTTATCTCCTTTCATATATTCTACAATGTTGGAGGGAGGTCCTCTTCTAGAGGGAAAGTTTCTTTCAAATTCTTGCTCAGTAATATATTGAACAAAAGTATTTAATCCTTCATCCATCCATGTCCATTGTCTCTCATCAGAATTAATAATCATGGGGAAAAAATTATGTCCAACCTCATGAATGATAACTCCAATCATTCCATATTTTGTCCTTTCAGAGTATGTCCCATCTTTTTCGGGTCTCCCAAAATTAAAAGAAATCATTGGATACTCCATTCCAATAGATTTTGAATGTACGGAGGAAGCTTGAGGATAAATGTAATTTATAGTATAATTAGAGTAAATTTTTAGCGTATGGGCAACTACTTTAGTTGAATATTTTTCCCATAAGGGATTTCCCTCTTTTGGATAGTAGCTGTAAGCCATAACTTTTTGCCCTGAAATATCTACGGCCATTCCATCCCATATGAATTTTCTGGAACTGGCCCATCCAAAGTCCCGAATATTTTCAGCTTCGAAAATCCACGTTTTTTTGTATTCACTTTTTGTTTTTTCATTTTCAAGTGCCTCTTCTTGGTTAACAATAATTACAGGATCTGTAAAGTTATTTTGGGCTTTTTCCAATCTTTCAATCTGGATTTTATTTAAAACATTTGAGTAATTCTTTAGTTCACCTGTTGCTGCAACAATATGATCTGCTGGCACAGTTATACTTACCCTATAATCTCCAAATGGTAATGAAAATTCTCCTCTGCCCAAAAACTGTTTATTTTGCCAACCCTCTACTTCATTGTAAACAGCCATTCTTGGGAAAAATTGAGCAATTGTGAATATAGAATTGTCATCGTCTTCAAAATATTCATATCCGCTTCTTCCACCAATCTTCATTCTGTCATTAATATTGTAGAAGTACTTTATTTCAAATGAAAATTTTTGTCCTTTTTTTAATGACTTAGGAAGTTCTATTCTCATCATAGTTTCATTGACTATATATTGTAATTTTTTACCATATAAATCACGTACTTCCAATAATTTAAACCCTCCGTCAAAATTCATATTATCATGTATTCTTTGTATAGTACTAAAGCTCATATTTTTTTTTATACTACTAGTTTTAGTTAGTTGGCTATGAGAATTTTTAGCACGTATATTTTGGTCTAACTGAATCCATAAGTAACTTAAAACATCAGGAGAATTATTGGTATAAGTTATTTTTACATTTCCTGATAATATTGATGTCTTTTCGTCCAATTCAACATTTATCTCATAATCAGCTTTTTGCTGATAGTATTCATGACCTGGAGCCCCACTTGCTGTTCTATAGACGTTAGGGGTAGGTAATTCTTGATGTAATTGTCTAAACTTGTTCGTATTTAAATTTTCTTGAGCTATTAGATTAGACAACATTGAAATAAATAAAAAAATAAGATTCGATTTATTTGAGTTTATATACATTTTAAGCGAATTATTAAAAGTAAAATTAATACTAATAAATTAAAAATTAATTAATTTATGAAAATTAAATGATTAAATTCTTATGGAGTTATCTGACATAAATTTATAAGAGTTTAACTATTACCTATTTTTGTTATTTATTGAAAATAAATTATTAAAAACTTTCAATTTTATTTTTAATTATTTTTCAACAAATTAAATAGTTAGTATAATGTCTCAATCATTATTTTAAGGTAAATTTAAAATGGTTATTTAGGACTCATATCTTATGGTATTAATAAACATCTGATGTATTAAATGTAAATAGTTTTTATAGGGGTTTAAATTTAAAATAATAATATATTTGTGAATGCGAAAAAATAGAATAGAGTCAATTGATTTTTTACGAGGATTAGTTATGGTAATAATGGCGTTAGACCATGTAAGAGACTATTTTATTTTTGGATCATTTACTTCTAATCCAACAGATTTAACCACAACAACACCGATACTTTTTTTTACTAGAATAATTACTCATTATTGTGCTCCAGTTTTTGTATTATTAACTGGTACTTCAGCATATTTGTACGGGTACAAGAAGAATAGACAAAAGCTATCTAAATTTTTATTTATCAGAGGAATTTGGCTTATTTTTTTAGAGATAATTGTGAATAATTTTTTGTGGTTTTTTGATCCATCATTTTCGATAATTATCCTACAAGTTATATGGGCTATAGCATTTGGAATGTTATTTCTTTCAGTAATTATCTATTTAACTAATAGACTTATTTTGATAGTTGGTTTATCAATTGTGTGTTTCCATAATTTATTTGATTCTATTGTTTTTGATGGTCAAGGTGTAGCTTCGATTCTTTGGTACTTTCTTCATCAAGGTGGTCTTGTGAAGATTTCAGAAAGTACTAGTGTAGTATTTGGGTATCCAATAATACCATGGATAGGTTTGATGGCTATTGGTTATGCTATGGCCCCCATTTTTGTTAACTATCATCAAAAAGAAAGACGATATTTATTAATAAAATATAGTTGTTTCTCTATTGTCTTATTTTTAATGCTAAGATATTTTGACATCTATGGTGAACCCAATTCTTTAACCAAACAAGATAGTGTTATATTTACAATAATGGATTTTTTGAACACAACTAAATATCCCCCTTCACTGCTATATATTTTAATGACTATTGGGCCTTCGCTTTTAGTATTGGCTCTTATTGAAAAGATTAAAAATAGATTAACAGATTTTTTTATAGTATTCGGAAGGGTTCCTTTGTTTTATTATTTTTTACATATTTTTGTAATTCATGTATTTGCCATTATTTTGTTAATAATTAATGATGGTGACCCTAGTATAATGTTCAATATGACTCCCTTTGTCGGTCAAAATCAACAATTAGTTGAATATGGTTATTCTCTTTGGGTTGTATACTTAGTTTGGTTTATTGTCATATTAATATTATATCCTTTATGTTATAGATACATGGAGTATAAAAGATCTTCTAATAAATGGTGGTTAAGTTATTTATGATTTAAGCTCATAAAAAACCAGAAAATTAAAATATCGGGAATTATTTTTGACAACTTAAACGAAGATCAATACAACTTTTTAAATTACGTTAAACAGATCATATAATCTTACTGAAAACTATTATTCTTCTGGTTTGAAATTATTAGATGTGAACTATACTATCAATCAAATTCCTGGAGTTATTATTAGATTAAGTATTAAAAAGCGGAACGCTATTTCTAAATGAGATAGATTCCTCTTTGGTAGCCTTGGAGGGATTCGAACCCCCAACCCTCAGAGCCGAAATCTGATATTCTATCCAGTTGAACTACAAGGCCATATCGAACAAATATATTATTTTTACATTTATTATATTAGATATTGTAAATGAATCAGAAAGCCATTTTATTTTTTTTATTAATTTATAATCATGTTTTCAGTCAATCCATAAAAGTAGGAGATTGGAGAGATCACCTATCTTATAATAAGGTTAACCAAGTAATAGAGTATAAAAATAAAATTTACGCTTCAACGGACGAAGCTTTATTTAAATACAACCCCAATAGTGAAAGAATAAAAAAAATCAATTTATTAAATAAATTATCTGATATTGGAGTTACCCATATAAATAAATTTTCTGAGGGAGTAATTATTGGTTACAGTAACGGAAATATTGATATAATAAAAGATAATTTAACTATTAATATTCCAGATTTAAAAAATTCTTCAATAATTGGGAGTAAAATTATTAATAAAATTGTTATTGATTCTAATTACGCATTTTTAGCTTGTGGTTTTGGAATAGTTGTTTTAGATTTAGAACGAAACGAAATTAAAGAAAACTATTTTATTGCAGAAAATGCTAGTTATATAAACATACAGTCATTGATCATTGATAACGAATATATATTTGCATCAACTGAAAACGGCATTTATTTTGTTAATAGATTTGAATCAAATCCATCAAATTATAATAATTGGGTAAAAATAAATTTTAGAGAAAATTCCAATTTCAATCTTATAGATAAATTTAATGAATATTTGATATTGAACAAAAAAAGTTATGAATTAAATTTAGACACACTTTTTGCTTATAATTTAATTAATGATACTTATGATATAATATTGTCCAATAGAAACTTTCAAAATATTAAAAAATATCAATACGAAAATAATAATAACGTTTATGAAGATTTAATTGTCGTTGATAGGTGGGATATAAATATATTTGATGAAGAATTAAATTTAAAAAATAATATTAACAGACAACACATAGATGTTTATTTGTCAGATTTCAGAGATGTTATCATAAATGAAATGGGTTATTGGATTGCAGATAAAAATAATGGATTAATAAATTTTAATCAAGGTGTAACTAAAATAATTAAGCCTGATGGACCATATAAAAGTTTTGTATCAGAAATATCATATATAGATAATTCTATATTTCTTGCTCATGGCAATAAAAATGAAAATTGGGATCCAACTTGGACAAAATCAGAAATATCAATTTTGAATTCTGATTCTTGGAGTTATTCAAATTCAGTAATTGTTAATGAATTTTGGGATATTGTATCAATAAATAAGTTAGGAGAAAATATATTTTTAGGAAGTTGGCAAAAGGGTATTGGTGTTATTTCATCAGAGGCATGGATAAATAGTTATGATGAACTTAATAGTTCATTACAAAAAAGAACAAGTTATAGTGATTGGATTAATATTGGGGATATCAAGTTTGATAATGAAGGAAATTTGTGGGCAACAAATTCTCAAGTGTCACACCCAATTTCAAAAAGAAATTTATCTGGACAGTGGACTGCATACTCTTTAGAAAACATCTCAGAAAATCAAAACCTATCCAAATTAATAATTGATAGAAATAATCAAAAGTGGATTCAATTAAAAAATAATGGTTTAATTGTATTTGATGAAAATAGAATTGGCTCTAAAGTGAAAAAATTATCAGTTTTAGAAAGTGAAGGCTCATTAAATTCAAATAGAGTATATTCAATTATTGAAGACCTTGATGGAGAAATCTGGATAGGTTCAGATAATGGAGTAAATGTATTTTACAATCCTAATCAAGTTTTTTTAGGGGAAGAATCTAGTAAAATTACAGTTTCGCTTGGTGGGTATAATTCTTATTTACTAGATGGTCAAACTGTAAATGATATTGAAATAGATGGTGGGAATAGAAAATGGTTTGCATTGAATAATAGTGGGGTTGTTGTTACAAGTAGTGATGGTTTAGAAGAGATATATCATTTTACAACAAATAACAGCCCATTATTTTCAAATAAGGTTCTAGATATAGAATTTAATGATAATACAGGTGAAGTATTTATGGCAACAGATAAAGGGTTAATTTCTTTCAGATCAGATGCAACAAAAGGAGCAAATGATTTTAATAAGGTAATAGTTTTTCCTAACCCTGTAAAGAGAAATTATGATGGTTTAATAAATATAAAAGGTCTAATATCAAATTCTATTGTTAAGATAACAGATATTTCAGGTAATTTAGTTTTTGAAGCAAAGTCAAATGGGGGCTCGATAAGCTGGAACGGAATAAATCTTAAGGGAGAAAAAATTAGTACAGGAGTATATTTAGTTTTTTGTTCAAATGCTGAGGGAGATAAAGCATATGTTACCAAGTTCCTTTACAATAAATAATATGATAAAAACAAATGGAATTATAATCAATCACTATAAATACTCAGATACAAGCGTAATAATAAAAATTTTTTCTGAGGAAGAAGGTTTGATAAGTTCAATTATAAAAGGAGCTAAATCTCAAAAAAAAAAATATAATTCTTCTTTGATTCAGAGATTGAGTATAGTAGAATTAATTTATAAAAAAAATCATAAATCTGATCTTGTTCAAATTATAGATATAAAGTCAAAAGATTATATAAATAATATTTATTTCAATTCTAATAAACGAATAATTGCATTATTTATGTCAGAATTTTTAAGTAAAATTATAAAAGAATCAGGACCAAATAAATCATTATATATTTTTATTGAAAACTCAATTAAGCTTATTAATATTACTGAAAAAAAAGTCAGCTCATTTCATTTAATGTTTATGATTAAGATTACAAAATATTTAGGTTTCTACCCAACTATAATTACCTCGAATAAAAATAAATATTTTGATATTTTAAATGGAATATTTACCAATATTAAACCTAATCACAATTATCTTTTGTCTGGAGATCAAATGAAATGTTGGATAATATTATTAAAGACAGAATTTACTAAATTTGATGAGTTAAATTTCTCCCAAACAGAAAGTAAAACAACTTTAAAAAATTTAAATTTGTTCTATAAATTGCATGTTGATAATTATAGAAAGTTAAAATCAGATTACATTCTAGATTTATTAGAATATTAATTTACTTGAATATTTTTAATTACTGTATTTAAGTCAAAAAGGTATTCTCTTTTGCTTTTATTTGGGGAATATAAAAATCCTTCAACATAAATTAATTTTTTTGAGTCAAAAGATAAAAGAGCCCTACTTGTAAAAGGTCCTCCCATAAAACCATTCTTCATTGTCCACAACCCAATAATTTTGACATCAAACGGATCTTTATTAAACTTACTATATATTGGATCATATAAAATTTCAGTGGTCATATGAGAATTTTCATTTTTACCTTTAATATGAATTTCCCCTATTGAGTCTCTCAAAAAAATTAAATTATGTTTAGATAATTGATTTATATTTTTAAAGTTAATTATATTAAAATAAATATTAGAAATAATATTTTCTTTAGGATAATCTTTTCTAACCCAAAAAAAACCTTCTTTTTCTTCGGCAATTTTGTAACCATCTGGAACAGTCATTTTAATTTTATAGTTGGTAGAAATTTTTTTTTCTATTTTTTTGTTTGAATTTGTAGAAATTTTTTTGAAATTTCTTCGAAAATTTGCTTCAATAATTTTTGATTTAATTTCTTTTAGGTTTGATTTTAAGTAATTATTTAGGTCAGAAATATTTTTTTGATAAAGTTCAAAATATAGTTGATTAATAGACCATTTATCTTTATAGAAAGAACTCACCTTATCATTTAAAGATACTAAAATTATATTTTTATGTGTTTTGTAAATACTAGAAAAATCTTTATGATTTATTTGGATTAGTTTAAAAAGTTTTTCTTTTTGTGGTAATCCTTTAATATCTGTAAAAAAATTATTTTTTATTATCATTCCTGTTTCAGAATCCCAAAGATTAGAATCTATTACAAAAATTATTTCATGTAAATTTCCAGTACTTTTTCTCAGCAGATAATTATTATCTTTCAAATTACAACTAAAGACCATTAATATGAAAACAAGTAAATATCTTTTAATCATAAATACTTTATATTAAATCAGGTCTAACATATAAAACAAGTTTTTGTCCTATAAATATTTTGTCTGTTTTTAAATTATTCCACTTTTTAATTTCCTCAATTTTGCATTTAAATTTTAAACTTATTTTCCCGAGATAGTCTCCCTTAGAAACTGTAAATACATATCTATTTACTTTGTCAAAGTATTTTGGGTAATTTGTTTTTTGTTCAATATCAATTTTTTTAAAATGGTCATAGATAAAATTTTCATTTGATATAAAGATTCCAAGTTTATCAACAGGGAGTCTCAAAAAATATTTTTCCCCTTTTATTTTTGGTATAATATTGTATTTGTAGGAGGGGTTTAAGATACTTAAATCAGATAAAGGGATTTGTAATATATCTTTTAAATAATTTAAATTAACTCTATATTTTACCTCAACAGTATCAGTCTCACGATACGAAAATAAATACTCATTTGGATAAATTTCATGAATTTTATTGTAGTTCATTGAATAACAAATTGCAATAAATGCAGGAATATAATTTCTTGTTTCTTTAGGTAAAAAACTCTGTATTTCCCAAAAACTTTTTTTACCTCCTGACCTTCTGATAGCCTTATTTACATTTCCTCTTCCAGAGTTAAAAGAGGCTAATACAAGTAACCAATCATCATATATTTCATAAGATGTTTTAAAAAAATTACAGGCAGCCTCAGTAGATAAATAGGGGTCCATACGTTCATCAACATAGGAGCTTATTTTTAAATTATTCTCTAGAGCAGTAGAATACATAAATTGCCATAGTCCAGTCGCTCCAACTGGTGATCTAGCTTTTGGCTTCAATGAAGATTCAATTATAGGTAAAAATTTCAATTCAAGAGGCAAATCATGTTTAGCTAAAATTTCTTCAAAAATAGGGAAATAAAATTTTGACATTCCTAACATTTTTGATGTCTGATTTCTACTTTTAACTGTGTAAATTTCTATAAAATGTCTAACACTTTCATTAAATGATAGATCAATTGGGCTTTTGGAATTTAATTCAAATAGATTTTCAATTATTAGACTGTCACTTAGTTTTGGGAAATTAATAAAATTAGTTTTTTTATAATTTGGGATGTTTTTATAAATATTTAAGTTTAAAGAATCTAAATAATTAGAAGTTGAATCAAAACTTAGAACAAGAGAATTTGAAAGTTTATTTTGAGAATAAATATTGGAATAGTTAAATTGAAGTAACAAAAAAAAATTGATTAAAATATATTTCATTGGTGTTTAAATTTCATAAGAAACTCAGAAAATGAAAAAAGACTTTTTTCATTAAAATTTGATGTCATAATTTGAAGTCCCATTGGCATATTATCTTTTGATTTCCATATAGGAATTGAAATTGCAGGATGGCCAGTTAAATTTGAATGGACTGTATAAATATCTTGTAAAAAGTTAATAGTTGGATCGTCATGTTTAATCCCAATGTCAAATGCAGTATTAGGACTAGTTGGCATTAATAAGTAGTCATATTTTTTGAAAATTTCATTAGTTTTATTTTGAATTAATCTTCTAATTTTTTGAGCCTTTCCATAATATGCATCGTAATATCCAGAACTCAACACAAATGTTCCTAACATAATTCTTCGTTTAACCTCCTCACCAAACCCTTCAGTTCTTGAATTTTTAAATGTACTATTTATATCTTTTGATGAAGAGCTTCTAAACCCATAATTTACTCCATCATATCTTGAGAGATTGGAGGATGCTTCAGCTGTCGTTAATATATAATAACACGGAACAATAACATCTGAGTAAGGAAAAATTTCACTTGAAACAGTATGCCCAGCTTTTTTAAGTTTAGAAATTAATTCAAAAAAATTAGATTTAATTTCTGTATTCAGTGATAAATTATTTAAATAGTCTTCAAAAAATGCAATTTTTAATTTTTTTTTCTGGGGTTTATAGTTAGAATATTTATCAATTTTATATGATGAACTAGTCGAATCCATATTATCTTTACCTGAAATTATTTCAGTAACAATAGAAATATCATAAACAGATTTACCTATAGGCCCAATTTGATCAAATGAGGATGCATATGCAATCAGACCATATCTTGATATTCTTGCATATGTTGGTTTAAGACCAAAAACACCACAAAATGAAGCAGGTTGCCTCACAGAACCACCAGTATCACTTCCAAGTGCAATTTGACATAAGTCTGCAGCTACTGCAGCTGCTGAACCACCTGAAGATCCCCCAGGGACTTTTTTTAAATTATGAGGATTTTTGGTTGGACCGTATATTGAGTTCTCATTTGAAGACCCCATAGCAAATTCATCACAGTTTACTCTCCCTATAATAATAGCATCCTCGTCTAAAAGTCTTTCAACAGCGGTTGCGTTAAATAAAGAAGTAAATCCATTCAAAATTTTAGACCCAGCAGATAGTTTATGATTTTTGAAACAAATATTATCTTTAATTGCAACTACAAGCCCTGCTAATTTACCACTTGAACCTTTTTTTATTTTTTTATCTATTTCTTTAGCTCTAATTTTTGCTTCTTTACTAAAAACTTCAATGTAAACATTCAAGTCTTTAGTTTTGTTTATCCTTTCTAAGTAATAATCAATTAATATTTCACAATTTATTTTATTTTCAAAAATTAATGCTTGAATTTCAATTAAAGAGTTAAAATTTTTCAAAATAAATAAACTTAATTTTTATTTTCTTTTTCGTCTTTCGTGGCATTTTTAAACTCTTTAATACCACTACCTAAACCTCTCATTAGCTCAGGTATTTTTTTGCCACCAAAAAGTAATACAATAGCTAAAATTATGAGGAGCCACTCATATCCCCCCATAAACCCTAAAAAAATTGACATGTTATTCATAAATGTAAAGTTTAATTATATATTTCAAAATTAATTAATTTTTTATTAACCATGATTCTGGGTTTAATTTTTTATTTTCTTGCCATATTTGAAAGTCTAAAATTGACGTTTCTTCTCTATCTGATTTATATATATATCCTATTATACTTTTTGTTTTCAATTTTTCTTTCTTTTTAACAAAAACTTTACTGAGGTTTGAATATACAGAAATATAATCCCCATGCCTAACCATAACTACTTTAGTATTGTTTGGTAAAGTTATGATCCCACTCACAATTCCATCAAAAATACTTCTACAAACAGAGTTTTTGTTGGTTGCTATTTCTACACCGTTATTTTCAACTACAACTCCGGATAAAATGGGATGTTTATGTTTACCAAATTTTGACACTAATAACCCATATTCTACTGGCCAAGGTAGTTTCCCTTTATTTTTTATAAAGGATTTAGATAATAATTTACTTTCAGGGGTAAGTTTAAATTTTAATGTGCTATTATCGTTAATTTCTTTTTGTATAATTTTTTCAATTTCAGAAATTATCTGATTTTTGATAATCTCTTTTTTTGAAATTAAATTTTTAATTTCTTTTTCTTTTTTTGATAATATTTCTAATGTTAATTTTTGATTTTTTTTTTCGTTCTCAAGACTAATATTTTCTTTGTTCTTTAATTCTAATAATTCTTTTTTTATTTTTTTCTGAGAATTCAAGGTATTTATAAGTTCTAAAATTTTTATTTTCTCATTTTCAATTTTTTTAATTTGATTTTTTCGTATATCTGATAATTTTTTATAAAAATAAAGTTTTTTTGATATTTCATGAAAGGATTTTGATGACATAATATTTAGCAAGTTATTAAATTTTAATTTATTCTTATGAGTGAATTTTATCAGTAATTCATAGTTTGAAATTAATTTTTCAATATTTGATTTTAAGTTTGATAATATGATATGATTATCAGATATCTCTGTCTTAATTGAATTTAACTCAGTTTCAATTTTAATTATTAATTCTCGTCTTAATTTAATTTTTGAATTGAGTGTAATAAGTAAATTATAAGAATAATTTTTATTCACTTCATTTTCTTTTAGTAGTAAATTATTCTTAGAAATTTCTTTAATTATATCTTCTTTTTTTTTGTTTAACTCAAATTTTGAATTTTGAGAACTTAAACTATGACAAAACAGAAATATTGATAAAAGATTAATTAATGACCTCATAAGATTCTGGAATATTGAAAGGGAAATTTAATTTTTTATTTATTTGCACTTTAGAAAATGAAATCAAAAGTTTAATTTGTGTTTCAGATTTAATATTTAAATTAATAGATTCAGCTAGTAAATTATTATTTATTTTTTCAAAATCTTTGTATTCTATTGAAAGCATTTTGTTGTAAAATAAATTTTGATATTTTTCATATATAACTCTATAATTCACAGGATTAATTTTTGTGACAAATATATCTGTGTCTGATTTTTTTTTGTTTTTAAGAATTTTTTGTCTTTGTTTTTTGTTAAATGAAGAGAGTAAAAAATCATCTTCAATTATTTCAGTTATAAATTTTTTATTAGTAAAAATCATGATTGGATTCCCTAAAATTATTGATTGAATTTCATCAAAATTTATATTAAATTCTATCATCGAACTTAAGGATTCATAACTTATTTTGTAGTATTTCTTTTCAAATCTGTTCATAAAATGAACACTATCTTGATCAAATAAAACCCTTCCTAGTTCCAGTCCTAATCCAGGACTTAAAGAAAGCCATATTAGGCTGTCATTTTTAATTTTAATATTTCCTTTAAATGATATATTTTGATTATCATTTATGAATTTCCCTGATATTTTTGCACTAATCCAGTTGCAATTAAACTTGGAGGAATTCATTAACCCTATTAATTCATTTGTTTTTGGGATATTAGAAACACGAAATTTCGTTTGTTTTTTTGCCTTACAAGATGATAAAACTAAAAATATTATTAAAACAATTTTGATTTTATTCATTAATAGTCTTAAATTTAATTTTATTAATAATATTTTCTGACATATTGCCTGAATTTTGAGATTTAATCCAAAATTTTTGGGCTTCATCTAATTTATTGAGTTTAAAGAGAATATCCCCACAGTGTTCGTAAATTTCAGAATTCACTTTAGTTAAATTTTTCATAGCTTTTTTAATCCATAATTCAGCTTCGTCATATTTTTTTAGTTTAAATAATATCCATGCGTATGTGTCCATGTATGTCCCGTTGTTTGGCTCAATTATTAAACTTTTTTCAGACATTTTTTTAGCTTCAGACAATTGGTCTGATCTTAAAGAGAGGTAGTAGCTAAAATTGTTAAGAACTACTGAGTTATTTGGATTATATATTAGTGCCATTTTATAATTTTCATCTGATAAAGTATCAATTTTGAGGCTATGGTAAGCATCACCTAAATATTGATAAAATGAACTTTTAATAGTTGGTTGGTTTATTACATATTTTAAACCATTTTTTAATTTTTCTATTGCGTCCTCAAAGTTTTTCGAAAGCAAGCTCCCCAGACCAGTGTAAAGATATATACTTGGCTGAATAGGAAATAATTTAATTGCATCTGCTCCATCATTAGAGACTTGGGAATATTTTTTATTTTCTAAACCGAGCAATAAATATTTATTCCAAATATTAAAGTCAGTAGCTCCAAGAGAAATTGACTTTGAATAGCATGAAAAAGCTTCGGAAATATTATTGAGAAAATAATTAATTTCTCCACTTATAGAATGTATTATATAATTTTCACTGTCAAAATCAATAGCTTTTTTTATTAAGTTCAAAAATAATTTTGAATTTTCCTTATTTGCCTTTCCGATATCAAAATAGTTTTTTAAGATATAAATGGAAGTTTCTGTATTGAAATTATTTGAAAGATAACATTGATTTAAATATAAATAAGCAGAAAAAAAATCATTTTTTTTCCTGAAAATCTCAGCAATAGAAAGATTTGATTCAATATTCGTTGAATCAAATTTAATAATATTGTTATATATCTCGATCGCTTCCTGAGTTAAATCATTTGCTTCATAAATTTTAGCTAACATTATTTTATACTTAATCAAATTTGGAAACTCACCAATTAATTTTTTTAATTCCTTAGTTGCACTTTTAATATCTCCAATACTAATATATAATTGTTGTTTTTTGATACTGGTTATTTCATTTACACCGATCTCTTTTTCAATTTCATTATAGATTTTAATTGATGATTTTGGTTTGGAGTAATATTCATTCAATTCGGCAAATTTTATTTTTCTTTCTATACTATAATCGATATTAAGAATTGTTTTAAATGTTTTTAAAATCTGATCAATTTCACCAAGTTCAGTGTAAATTTTTAGTAACAAATTATTTACCCAAAAATTTTCCGGAATAACTTTTAGTGCTGATTTTGCATATAACAAGGAGGTTTCATAGTCTTTTAAGTTATAGTATAAATTTGCTATTTCATAGTTTGCTGAAAAACTATTTGGGTTGATTGACAAGCATTCTTTAATTAAATTTATTGCACCATTTATATCATCATTATTTTTTTTAATTAAAGATTCAAGAAATATTGTTTTAAATTTTAAGTCAATATTTTCTTTAGAAAAAATTGAATATTTTTTTGACCTAGAAATACTTTGACCAAAGCTATTTTGAAATATAATTAAAAATAAAATTATTATAAGTTTTCGTTTCATTTTATTTAATATTACTGAAGTCTCCAAGATTTAAAGTTTTACCGACACCACTATAGGTTACATTGTTTCCAATCATAGAATTTTCAAAAGAAGCTTCATAGATTTCGGTGTTGTCTTGAATGATTGAATTATTAATTTTACTTGAAATGATTTTGGAATTTTCACCAATTGAAACATATGGGCCAATAATTGAATTTTCTATAGTAACTCCATTTGAAATATAACATGGTTCAATTATTTTAGAGTTATGTATCACAAAACCTTTTCTATCCTCTTTAAATTTATTGTTTCTTAAAATATTATTATGAGTATTTATACAAGATTCAGGATTTCCACAATCTAGCCATTCATCTACATTTTCTATTGACATTTTTCTCCCATCTTTTAACATTTTTGATAAAATATCAGTTAGCTGAAACTCTCCTTTTTCTTGAATATTATTAGAGATTAAAAATTCAATATCTAAATTAAGTTTGTCACTTTCTTTAAAATAATAAATTCCTATTATAGCTTTATCAGAGACGAATTTTTCAGGTTTTTCTTTAAAATCTGTTATTTCTCCCTTAAAATTTGTAACAACTACTCCAAATGAAGATGGATCAGTAACTTTTTTAGTCCAAACACTACATTCAAAATCTTTTTGGAGTTTAAAATTGGCTCTAAATATTGTATCTGCAAAAGCAACTATTATAGGTCCTTGTAACGATTCTTTTGCGCAATAAATTGCATGAGCAGTCCCTAAAGGTTTTAATTGATAATAAATATGAGATTTAACTCCAATCTCAGAAGCAATTTCGTGAAGGTCTTTTTCAATTTCAGGTCCAAAATCACCAATTATATAAATAATTTCAGTAATTTTTTCAGTAATAACTTCTGAAATATCCTCAATCAATCGTTTGACAATGGATTTTCCTGCTATTTTAATTAGTGGTTTAGGGGTTGTTAAAGTATGAGGTCTGAGCCTACTCCCTCTTCCAGCCATAGGAATTATAATTTTCATAATCAGTAATTTAGTTATTTATTTCCAGTACTCCCAAATCCTCCACTCCCTCTATTAGTATGAGATAAATCATTAACATTAAACCAATTTATTTTTTCAAATTTTGAGAAAACAATTTGAGCTATTCTATCACCATTTTTTATTACAAAATCGTTTTTTGACAAATTTACTAATATCACTCCAATTTCACCCCTGTAGTCTGAATCAATAGTACCAGGACTATTTAAAACTGTTATACCATATTTTAAAGCTAGCCCACTTCTTGGTCTTATTTGAGCCTCAAATCCCTCGGGTATTTCAATAAATAGTCCAGTTTTGATTAAACTAATATCATTAGACTTTAAAGTTATATTATCTGAAGTAAAAGCTTTTAAATCTAAACCAGATGAGAATTTAGTTTCATATTTTGGGAGATCATTATTCGATATATTTTTTATTTTTATATTCATTTAAATTGATTTATTGTTTTCTAGCTTTAAAAATATTAATATATATAATATTGAAAAAATTGTACTCATGACAAATTTTTTATCATGAGTGTATTTCCATGTTAAAAAAAGGAATAAAGCTAATGCAATGTAAAAAAATGATTTTTTTAGGTCATAATTTATTGGATTTATTTTTTGACAATAAATATATGAAATTGATGACATTGTAATGTAACATACAAGAGTAGCCAAAGCTGAACCATAGTATGACAAATGAGGAATTAAAATTATATTTAATATTATTGTAATCAAAGCTCCCAGTAAAGAAAAATAAGCTCCATAATAAGTTTTATTATTAGTTTTGTACCATACAGATAAATTAAAATAAATTCCTAAGAATAAATTTGATAAAAGTAAAATAGGAATTACATCTAAACCTTGATAATAAACGTTACTTTGAATAAAATATTTAAATAAATCAATAAACACACTTATAAATAAGAATATGAAACAACAAATTGCAATAAAGTAATTCATAATTTTTGATAAATGATTTTTTGTAGTTTCACTTTTATTTGTAAAAAAATAAGGTTCAAATCCCAGTTTAAAACCTTGGATAAAAATTGTCATAAAAATAGAAATTTTATAACAAGCACTATAAACCCCTATTTCAAATGAACTAATTTCATTTGGTAAAATTATTTTAAGTAATATTCTATCTCCAACTTCATTAATTACAAATGCAATGCCTGCGATTAGTAAAGGAAATGAATATTTAAACATTTGTTTCCAAATATTAACATCAAAATTTAGTTTTGATTTCATAATATTTGGGAGTAATAAACAAAAAACTAAGAAACTTGATAATAAATTTGATATTAATATATATCCTATACCAAACTCAACAATATATATATTATCAAAGTTATACGTAAAGAAGGTTTTGTTTTGAAGGTACGGACAAACAATAAAAAAGAACAGATTTAAAGCTATATTAACAGATACACCGAATATTTTTATTTTAGAAAATAATATGGGTTTACCTTCAAGTCTTATTTTGGCAAAAGGAATTGTTGAGAGTATATCAAAAAAAATTATAAAAGTTAGTATAGAGATTAAATTATAATTATTGACATCTAACAGAAAGAAAGAAATTTTTTTTTTAAAAAAGATAAAAAAAGATAAAAAAAATAATGAACTTGCTAGTAATGATAAAAAGCTAGTTGAAAAAATATCATCTTTATTTTCATATTTTGAACTAAAATATAAAAAAGAGGTCTCAAAACCGTATGTTAGTATAACCATTAAAATAGCGGCTAATGACATTAAAATAGTTAACTCTCCATATTCATTAGGAGAAAAAATTTTAGTATATAGGGGGACAAGAAAAAAATTTAAGGTACGAGAAATAATACTTGTAAAACTATATATACTAGTACTTTTAAATAAAAATCTTAATCTAGTCAAAATAATTTAATTAAAAGTGGGTTTTCTCTTTTCCATAAATGCACTTGCTCCTTCTCTAAAGTCAGAGGAATTAAAACAGTCACTAAACTTTTCAATTTCATATTCAAAGCCATCTAAATTAAAGTTAAAACATGCATTTATACTTTCAATTGCGTTCCCAATTGAGTTAGGAGAATTATTGCATATTTGTTTTGCTAATTTTTTTGATTCTAAAATTAAATTTTCATTACTAACAACTAGATTTGTAATACCATATTTTAATGCAGTTTTGGCATCAATAATTTCAGCACTCAAAATCATTTTTAAAGCTATACCTTTACCACATAATTGAGATAATCTTTGAGTACCTCCATATCCAGGGATTAGGCCCAAGGATACTTCAGGTAACCCAACTTTTGCATTTTCAGAAAATATTCTAATATGAGATGCTAAAGCTAGTTCTAACCCCCCACCTAAAGCGTATCCATTAACTGCAGATATTACAGGGGTTCTCATACATTCAATGTAATCAAATAAGTTTTTTTGACCACTTTTACTCATTTCAAAAGCTTCTTTTTTAGTAAAATTCGAAAACTCTTTAATATCAGCCCCTGCCACAAATGATTTATTACCTTGTCCAGTTATAATTACACATCTTATTTCTTTATTTTTTTCAACATTAATTAGTGCTTTGGAGAGTTCTTGAATTGTAGCAATATTTAAAGCATTTAAAAATTTTGGACGGTTAATAGTTATAACACTTATATAATTTTTGTTAGTGATTTCTATATTTTTATATTTCATATTTTAATTTTAGACTAAAATTAAAAATTTATTGATAAAATCAGTAAATAAAAAATATAAATGGGGAAAATTTGAAATTTTTTAATTTTTGAGCGCCTCTGCTCCTCCAACAATTTCTAATATTTCATTTGTTATGGCTGCTTGCCTTTTTCTGTTATAGTTAAGCTTCAGTTCGTCTTTAAGTTGTTTGGCGTTATCAGTAGCTTTATGCATTGCGGTCATCCTTGCTCCATGTTCGGATGCAAAGGAGTCTAGTAAAGATTTATAAAACTGAATTTTTAGTGCATTAGGAATAATATTTTTTATCAGATTTTCAATGTTGGGTTCAAAAATATAATTTTTAGATTTAATATTTTTTTCTGTTTCAACTTTAATAGGTAGGAAGTTTTCTACTTTAATATTTTGAGTGGCTGCATTTTTAAATTCGTTATAAATTAATTTTATAGCATCAAATTTTTTAGTTAAAAATAAATTTATAAGTTCTGAAGAAATATTTGTAGAATTACTAAAGTTCAAATTATCGAAAATAGAATAATTATAATGTAAAATTTCATACCTTGAGTTGAAGTATTCGTAAGATTTTTTACCAATTGGAAAAACTTTAACATCATTTTTTGAATATTTAAGCAATTCTTTTTCAGTTCTTTTAAATATATTATTGTTAAAAGCCCCACATAGTCCCCTATTTGAGCTTACAGGGACAATTAAAAGATTTTTAGCTTGGGTATTTAAATTAAAGGGATTTTCAACTTCTTCATTAATTTGAGTAAAACTTATAATTTTTACTAACTCATCTAACTTAGCTGTATATGGTTTAATTTGAGCAATAGCATTTTGTGCTTTCTTCAATTTTGCAGCAGAAACCATCTTCATTGCACTCGTAATTTGCATTGTTGAAGATACAGAATTAATTCTTGTTCTTATTTCTTTTAAATTAGCCATATATAAATAACATATTAGGTATATTTTAATGTAAGATTTTTCGCGGTATGTTCAATTGCAATGATTGCTTTTTCAGATAGAATACCATTTTTTAAATCATTTAATTCATTGGAGTTTTTATTCTTTAAAATTGATAAAAATTCACTCTCAAATTCTTTTATTTTATTGATTGGGACATTTGAGAGTAAATTTTTAGTCCCGCAGTAAATAATAGCAATTTGTTCCTCAACAGGTAGAGGAGAATTTAGACCTTGCTTTAAAATTTCAACATTTCTTTTACCTTTATTTATTATTGAGAGTGTAGCTTCATCAAGGTCTGAACCAAATTTTGCAAATGCTTCTAGTTCTCTGTATTGAGCCTGGTCAAGTTTTAGTGTACCGGAAACTTTCTTCATGGATTTTATTTGGGCTGAACCCCCAACTCTCGAAACAGAAATTCCTACATTAATTGCTGGTCTTACTCCAGAATTAAATAGGTCAGCTTCTAAAAAGATTTGACCATCAGTTATAGAAATCACATTTGTAGGAATATAAGCAGACACATCTCCAGCTTGGGTTTCAATAATTGGTAGAGCAGTTAAAGACCCGCCCCCTTTAGCAATTTTATTTAACGATTCAGGTAGGTCATTCATATTTTTAGCAATATCATCGGATAAGTTAATTTTAGCTGCTCTTTCAAGTAATCTTGAATGCAGAAAAAAAACATCACCAGGGTAAGCTTCTCTTCCTGGAGGCCTTCTCAAGAGAAGAGAGACTTCTCTGTAAGCAACTGCTTGTTTTGACAAATCATCGTAAATAATTAAAGAATGCCTTCCAGTATCTCTAAAATATTCTCCAATCGCAGCTCCTGCAAAAGGAGCATAAAATTGCATTGGTGCAGGATCTGATGCATTGGCGGCTACAATTACAGTATATTTCATAGCTCCAGCTTCTTCAAGCGTTTTAACAATATTGGCAACAGTAGATCCTTTTTGCCCTATCGCTACATAAATACAAAATACAGGATTTCCAGCGTCAAAAAATTCTTTTTGGTTTATTATAGTATCAATTGCAACAGAAGTCTTCCCAGTTTGCCTGTCACCAATGATAAGTTCTCTTTGCCCTCTTCCGATGGGGATCATTGAGTCAATTGCTTTTATACCAGTTTGTAAAGGCTCATTTACTGGTTGTCTATAAATAACTCCTGGTGCTGTTCTTTCTAGAGGCATTTCGTATGTTTGATCCAATATAGGTCCTTTACCATCAATTGGGGTACCAAGGGGATCTACAACTCTTCCAAGCATGTTATCATTAACATTAATGGAAGCAATTTTACCTGTCCTTTTGACAGTCTCACCTTCAACAATATTTTTTGATGAGCCTAGTAATACAACTCCAATGTTATCCTCTTCCAAATTGAGGACTATACCTTTGAGACCAGAGCTAAATTCAACTAACTCTCCAGAGTAAACATTATTAAGTCCATAAATTCTTGCTATACCATCTCCAACTTCTAGAACTGAGCCTACCTCAGAGATTTCAACGTCAGATTTAAATCCAGATAATTGTTCTTTAATTATATTTGATATTTCAGCAGGTTTTATATTTGTCATAATTAAAATTGTTTAATGTATGTTTTGGTATTTATTTTCTTCTTCAAGGATTCTAATTGATTTTTTACACTTGAGTTATATTCCATATCAAAAATATTCAATGTAAAACCTCCAATTAACGATGAATCAACTTTTTCATCTAGTATAATTTTAAATTTATTTTTGAATGAATTTTGAATTTTATTTAAAAATTTACTTTTGGTATATTCTGAAATATTATGAGCTGTTGTCAATTTTACAACCAATATGTTTTTGTGATCGTTGTAGAGTAATTTAAATTGGTCAATTACGTCAAATAAAAACGATTCTCTTTTTTTCATAATTAGAAGAGTAATAAATGAAAATGTGAAAGGACTAATATGATCTTTAAAAATAAGTTCAAAAATATTTATTTTTTTTTCATTTTTTATGATAGGACTTTTTAAAAGATTTTTGAATTCTACATTACTATCAAAACTTTGAATTAAATCTAAGTCATCTTTTATTTTTTCTAAAAGTTTATTTTTGATTGCTAAAGAAATTAATGATTTTGCATACCGTAAAGATACTTTGATATTTCTCATTGCATTTTCATATTTTTGATCATATCAGCAATTAAATCTTGATGAGTATTTTCATCTGTGAGTTCTTTAGAAAGAATTTTTTTTGATATTTCAATTGATAGCATTCCAACCTGATTATTAAAATCTGCTTTAAGTGCAGCTTCATCATTTTTTATTTTTTCATTTGCATTTTTTATAATTTGCTCTTTCTTTTTATTTCCCTCATTTTTAGCATCTGATATAATTTTATTACTAATTTCTTTTGCTTCTTTAATTAAGTTATCTCTTTCCAATAATGTCTTTTTTATAATTTCATCATTTTTAGCATGTAAACTAATCATTTTTTTTTCTGCTTCCTCAGCACTCATAAGAGCATTTTTAATTTTTGTATTTCTTGCATCAACATTGTCTATTATTGGCTTCCAAGCAAACTTTTTTAGTATTAAAAGTAAGATTATAAAAACTATAGAAGTCCAAAAAATTAATCCAAAGTCTGGGGTAACTAAATTCATATTAAAAAATTTTAATTAAAAAATCTACATGCCCGAATTTATCGGGCATATAAATATTATTTTAATAAAGCAACAACTACAGCAAATAAAGCAACACCTTCAATTAGTGCTGCTGCTATTAGCATATTAGTTTGAATAGTTGATGCTGCTTCAGGTTGACGTGCAATAGCTTCCATTGCACCTTTACCTATATTTCCGATACCGATACCTGCGCCAACCGCGGCAAGACCAGCACCAATTGCTGCAAAAGCTCCAAAATCCATTTTTTTTTTTTTAAGTTAATAATTAATCGAATTAAAGTTAATGATGTTCAGCTACTGCTTGTCCTATAAACAATGCTGATAATAATGTAAATATATATGCTTGAAGTAACGCAACAAGTAGTTCTAAAATATTCATAAATAAAACAAATCCCACTGAAATAGGCGCAATGAAGATAGATTTAAAAATAAATATTAGAGATATTAGACTTAATATTATAATATGTCCAGCAGTTATATTCGCAAATAATCTGATCATTAGTGCAAATGGTTTAGTAATAACTCCAATTATTTCAATTGGGACCATTATAGGATATAATACTAGTGGGACTGATGGCATAAATATATGCTTCCAATAATTTTTATTGCCAGAAATATTTGTGATAAATAAAGTGAAAAAAGAAAGAGTAAGTGTAACAGCAATATTCCCAGTTAAATTTGCACCACTTGGAATTAATCCAAGCAAATTATTAATGAAAATAAAAAAGAATACAGTTAGTAAATACGGTAAGAATTTTTTGTGGTTTTTCACTCCAATATTTGGAATAGCAATATTATCTTTGACAAAAACAACTAATGGTTCCGTAAAAGATAAAAATCCATTTGGGATTGTGATATTTTCTTTTTTTGCTTTAAATCCAGAAGAAACAAAAATTAATAATAATAATAATAAAGATATAAACATAGAAAAAACATTTTTTGTAATTGAAAGATCTAAAGGTTTAGAGGCATTTATTACTTCATGATTTTCATTGAACAATAATTTTTTTTCTCCATAATTAAGTTGATAAATTGTTTCATGAAATTTGGAGAATTTTTTATTGTTAATATTAACTACTTCTGATCCATCATCGTTATGGTTAAATTCGCTTGACATAAAAATATCAAATTTATTATTATTAAATAATATAATTGGAAGAGGAATTGAAAAGGAATGATTTACATTATTTTTATCAGTGTAGTTAAAAAAATGGAGTTCATGTGAATCTCCTATGTGATGCATAATTATGTCAACAAAACTTTTTTCTGAGCTTTTAGATGATTCTGCTGAAAGATTTGAAGTGATTAAAAAAAAACAAAGTATTATAAAATTTGTTAAATGTTTCACTGAATTATATATAAATTAAATTAGTGCTCAAAAATAGAAATATTTTTAATAAAAAAGTAATAACTAATAACATAATATTCTGAATTTTTATATTTTTTTCAACTTAATTATTTTTATTAATAAGTCTAATATTAAATATAACATATAAGTAATCAAGAAATACATTGAGTCAAGAGTGTTAAAAAAATTCATGTTAATTACAATAAACATAAAAGTTATAGTTAGGATGAATTTGACAAAATTTGTTAAAAGAAATACTAACCCAATCTTTTTTTCATTTTTATTAAAATAAAATGATAATATATTGAAAATCACAAATACAAAAAATAAATATAAATGAGTTGTAATAATTGTAAAATTTGAAATTTTTTTTAAAAAAATAAAAAAAACAGTAAAATTTAAAATAATAAAATTTAAAATTAATTTAGTCATTTTTTATTTTGTAAATAAAAAAAATCATTGAGGATAGAACTGAAAATACAGAAAAAAAAATTGTAAAAAAGATTTCAAAATTATAATATTGATCAATCTTTGCACCCAGAGAAGTCCCAATATAAATTATCATGCCCATTTGTAAGGCAATATTTGAAAATTTAAGAAATTGCTTTGATTTCTTTTTCTTTTGGTTTTCCATTTGGATTAGACGAAGATATATTTTTTATTGAAGCTCCCATACTACATGTACCAGAAAAATGAGCTCCAGGCTCAACGGATAGCTTGTTCGTTGTTATATTTCCATTAATATAAGCACTGCTTTTAAGGATAAGTAATTCTTGAACATTAATTTTTGCATTAAGTTTTCCAGCTATTATAGCATTTTGACAAATAATATCACCCTCTACAAAACCTGATTCACCAAGGACGAGTTTTCCTTTAGTTTTTATTTGACCTTTAATCGTCCCGTCAATTCTAATATCAGCATCAGTAATTATATTTCCATCAAATACACTACCATTACCTATAGAATTTACGGAAGAACCATTTTTTTCGTTAATATTAGTCATTTTATAGTTTGATTTATTGAACATTTCACTTTAATTAAAATATTTATCTTCAAAATAAACTAAGTATTTATCTAAAGATTTGTCTTTGTAAAAAGATTTAAAATTATTTGAAGATATGATAAAATATTCATATTCTGAAACACCAAGATAATCTCTTACAGATTTTAAACTTTTAATCCCCTCAAGATAACTCATTGCTGATTGCATTTTATCAAATTTTTTCACGATAACAAGTTGGTAATTTATATCTAACATTAGGCTTTGAGTTTTTAATTTATCTAAACTAAAAAACTTAGAATTAAAATTTGATATCATTATTTTAATTTTATTTAAATTAAACCTACCATTCTCGATGGCTAGTATAAAGAAGTGTTCTTCATTAAAATCTAGTTCAAATGAGGTGTTATTTAAATCTTCTTCTTCTGTTTGAAGATAAGATAATATTGATTGAGCTTCATTAACAACATCTCCTGATTTATAATTTGAAATTAATTTATTTAAATACAACATCAAACTATCTTCACCGAAGTTAAACCCCTTAATGTATGCTTCGATCAAATCAATTTTCTGAATTAAATCAATTTTCTGAAATGATTTTTTTAACCTATTTATTTTAAATAAACTTGAATCATAATTTTCATTTATAAAATCAGAATATATTAAATTATAATTAATTTCAGAACTGTCAACATAATTTGATTCGCTGAAATTTTCAAAGGAACTTTCTATCATACTTAAATAAATACTATTAGGATATTCTTGAATTAATCTCTCTAAATACTCTTTAGCTTTTAATGAGTCATTATCCTGATTATGACAATTATATAACTGGAAATAACAAAGAGGTTGGTATGAACTATTTGGATATTTATTAATGATATCTTTAAATGAAATTGAGGCTTCTTTGTAATCCTTAATATATTCTTTAAAGATCAGTCCAATTTGATAATATGAATCTATAATTATTTCATTAGCAACAACTTTAGATGAATCAGAAAAGGGAATAAGAGTAAGATAGTAATCTTTATCTAATTCATCACCCTCATTTACTGATAATTCATCATCAATAACAATTTGTTCTTTATTTTTTCTTCTCCAATTATCTTCTAATTTTCTTTCTCCCCACTTATTAATAAATTCTGAAAGGCCAAAACTAGTTGCTGATGAATTATAAAAATACCAACCTCCTCCACTTAAAGAGGGATTAAACTGATTTTGATTATTAGAAAACCCAATATTTTTATTGTTTTGTAAAATTTGTTCTTTTAATTGAATTTCTTCTTTCTTTTTATCAATTATTTTCATAATCAAATTATCTAATTCATCTACACTTAATTCTGATAATTTTAGAAGACTGTCTTGTTCTTGAATTTTATTATATAAATTATTTAAAGTGTTTAGGTTAGCTTTTTTATTAAAATATTCAGTATATTTTGGATGAGTACTATTTAGATATAATAGTGCTGTGTCATAGTGAACTTTTGCTTTAGAATAATTTTTTTGGTTAAAGAAAATTTCCGCAAGCCCCAGATGAGATATGGATTTTTGTTGTTTATTTTCATCATTATAATAAGTTGAGCTTAATAAATTTTCCAAAGTCTTCTCTATGTCATTTTGTTTAAAATAAATTTGAGATAAAGCATAATAAATTTGATCTTTAAATTTATTATTTTTCTCGTCGTTAAGTAGTTTAGATATATCAGAAATTAATTTAGAGGGAGTTTGTTTATTTGGATCAAAACATTTGGCTCTTTCAAGATATGCATTGAAAATAAGTTCATATCCCTGATTCAGTTTTATTACTTTATCAAAATAAAGTGTGGCATAATCATAAGATTCAATTTTTGAATATATTTGAGCTATTATAAAATAATTTCTTGATTTTTTTTCTTTTTTGACATTTTTTGAATTAATAGCTTTTAAATATTTAATTGCTAAATTCCAATTTTTCTTTCTTAAGTGATAATTAGTAATAATTTCATTTAATAAAATTTCATCGTTTTTTTTTAATTTTAATTCAGTCTCGATATAAAGAATCTGTTTCTCTGCAGTTGTAAAGTTTTCAGTAAGAACTTGGCACCACAAAGACCATAATTTAGCTTGATTTGAAGTATATGAGTCAAAATTCCTCGAGATTAAAGAAAAAATTTCAATAGCTTTTCCATATTCTTGTTTATAAAAAAAGGATTTTCCAATTATTAAATATGCGTCATCAATAAGTTTATTTTTCTCATTTCCTTTAATTTTCATTGAATGATAATCTATTACTTTTTTTGCTTTATCAATAGATCTATTTAGTTGAGGGTATATTTTTTGGATATTTGATTCATTTCCGATTATTCTAACTGGGAGAATTTCATTGTAATTTTCTTCATGTAATGAAGATAGTTTATCCAAAGCTTCTTTAAAACTTTCTTTTGCATAAAATAAAGCATTATATTTAGCATTTAATCTATGATAAAGTCTATTTCGAAATTTATCTTTTTGGGTTGAGCAAGAAAATAAAATAAGAGATAGAAAAAAAACAAAAAATTTTAATGAAATTTTCACTTATTTTTTAATAATTTACCTTACTAATAACGAAAAAATTATAGTTATATATCAATTTAAATTAAATATATGATAATATTTTAAATTTGGATCATTAATTTATGAAAGCAAATAAAAATAACAATAGATTTAAAGTAGTTTTTTTTGAAAATGATTCTTTGGAAGAATTATTCTCATTTAATATTTCTAACTTTAAATTATTCATAATTTCTTTTTTGTTTATTTTGTTAATATCAACATTGACAATCTTGACGATTTTTCTTTCTCCAGTTAAAGAATTAATCCCTGGATATTTACCATCAAGTTTTAACTCCGATTTTATGGCACTTTCCTTGAGAACAGATTCAATAGAAAATGATATTAATTTAAAAAATCAGCAATTAAATAATATTAAGACTATTCTAATGGGAGAGGACTTTATTGATACTTTGGAAAATAATACTTTAAATAATATTGATTATGAAAAATTATCTTTAAACCCCACTTCAGCCGACTCAATTTTTAGATTAAATGTAGAGAGAGAAGCAAGATTTAATCTGTCTTCTCAGCCCAATGAAAAGTCTAGTAAGTTTAAAGAGTTAGTTTTTTTCCCACCTTTAAAAGGAATAATAATTGATTCTTTTAACATTTCTGAAAAACATTTTGGCATTGATATTTTATCTCCTAAAAATGAGCCAATTAAGTCTTGTTTGGATGGAACAGTTATTATTTCTAACTGGACAAAAAAAACAGGTTATACAATAATCATCCAACATGAATATAATTTAATTTCAGTTTATAAACATAATTCAATATTATTGAAAGAAATAGGACAAAATGTTAAGTCAGGGGATGTTATTGCCATTATAGGAAATTCAGGATCAGATAGTACTGGACCACACTTACATTTCGAATTATGGCATGATGGTATTCCAATTAACCCAATTGCAAATATTTTATTTTAGATATGAAATTTTTAGTTAAGTTATTTGTAAAACTTCATATAAAAATTTCAGATAAATGGAAGAAAAACCCTATTTTTTGTCAAGAAAAAATTTTTAAGTATTTGATAAAAAATGGAGAAAAAACTGTATTTGGGAAGAATCATAATTTCAAAAATATATATAATTACGCTGAATTTAAAGATAATGTTCCAATAATAGATTATGAAGGTTTAAAGAAATATATTAATAGAATTAAACGAGGAGAAAAAAATATTCTTTGGCCTGGAACCCCGCTTTTTTTAGCAAAAACCTCAGGTACAACTTCTGGTACAAAATTTATTCCTCTCACTAAGAGAGGATTGAAAATGCAAATAAATCAAACTAAATCTGCATTAATTCATTATTTATATGAATCGTTCAATTTTAATTTATTATTTGGTAAAATGATTTTTTTACAAGGATCTCCCAAATTAGATAAAATAGGTAAAGTAAATACTGGAAGATTATCCGGAATAGTTGCAAATTTTGTTCCATTTTATTTGAGGGCTAAAAGATTACCATCTTATACTACCAATTGTATAAATGAATGGGAAAATAAAATTAATAAAATAGTAGATGAAACTTTATCAGAAGATTTGAGATTAATAGGGGGGATACCTCCTTGGTTAGTCATGTATTTTGAAAAATTAAATTTGAAAACTAATAAGAAAATTTATGAAATCTTTCCAAATTTATCATTAATTGTTCATGGGGGAGTTAATTTCCAACCATACAAAAAAAAATTTAATAAAATTTTACATAAAAATATTGATATGTTGGAACTTTATCCCGCATCAGAGGGGTTTATTGCTTTTCAAGATAAAAGAGAAAGAAATGATATGTTATTGTTAGTAAATTCAGGAATTTATTATGAATTTATTTCTGTATCAGATTTTAACAATAATAATTTAAAAAATAGAATTTGCTTAAAAGATGTAAAGTTAGAAGTTGACTATGTTTTGATATTAAATACAATATCTGGTTTATGGGGTTATAATATAGGTGATACAATATTATTTACGTCCATAAGACCCTACAGAATTAAAATAACTGGAAGAGTAAAACATTTTTCCTCTCTATTTGGAGAACACCTCATAGTAAAAGAAGTTGAACAAGCAATTGAAATGACAATAAAAAACTTCTCAGAAGTTGTAATTAATGAATTTACTTTAGCTCCAAATCTACAATTAAATAAAGAAATTTCTTTTCATGAGTGGTATATTGAATTTTCAAAAGAACCAAATAATTTAGAAAAATTTTCAAAAATACTCGATGAAAATTTACAAATTCAAAACATATATTACAAAGATTTAGTTCAAGGAAAAGTTATATCTCCATCTAAAATTATAAAAGTTGAAAAAGGAGGGTTCAATAATTATATGAAATCAATTGGAAAACTAGGGGGACAAAATAAAATACCTAGATTGTCAAATGGGAGAGATATAGTTGATAATTTAGTTTGATTTTTTTCTTAACAAGTAATTTGGGATTTCGGATGCGAGGACAACTAATGGGACTAATGTGAAGAAGGAAAAATTGGGATATTTTCTTAAAGAGAAAGCAATAATAGTTAAAATTACACTAAAAATAAGAATTATTATAGTTGCCTTTCCATGCGAAAACTCTAGTTCTAAAAGAGAATGATGAATATGATTTTTATCCGGTGTAAATGGAGAAATCCCCTTTAAAATTCTAATTGTGAAAACTCTCAAGGTATCTATGACTGGATAGACAAGGACTATCATTGCAAATACAGGACTTATTGTTCCTGAATTATCTATTGGGATATTAGATATCTTTATTGCAAAATATGCTAAGATTAATCCAATACTTAGACTCCCAGAATCTCCCAAGAAAATTTTAGCAGGGGGTTTATTATAAAGCCAAAATCCAAACATGGCAGCAAAAACTGAGCAACATAAAATAGTATCTGTATAATAACCATTGTAAATAAAAATTGAACCAAAACATAGAACAACAAACATTCCTATAGATGAAGATAATCCATCAATCCCATCAATTAGGTTGTAGGCGTTTATGAAAAATACAATTACAGCAATTGAAAAAATTATTGAAAACAATGGCATAAGTTCATTTATGCCAAATAACCCAAAAAAAGAAGTTATTTGAATATTAGCTTGAAATACTAGAATTACTGCTACAATATTCTGGATTAAAAATTTTAATGTTGCATTAATTTCAACTAAATCATCAATTGCCCCAAGAATAAATAATAGACCAACACAAAAAATTAGTAAAAAATATTCTTGGGTAATATTATTATTACCTAATTCATCTAAAATGAAATATGCTTGAGAAAAAATAAAACCAATAAAAATGGCAAATCCCCCAAATTTAGGGACTGCTTTACTATGAATATGACGCCCTCCCTTTTCAGCAAAAAGTCTTTTTTTAATTGCAAGTTTTATTAACAAAGGCACACATAGACTTGATATTGAAAATGACAAGGTAACTATTATAATAGGTTTAATAATATCAGAAAAGTTCATTTTTTTTAATCAAATATAGCACAAATTATTTTTTAAAATATTATATTTAAATTTAGCTAAAATTCTGAATGTTTACTTTTTTCAAAACTTCAAAGCCAAGATTAATCGATTTAATCAATAAGGAATATGTGGATATTCATTCGCACATATTACCTGGAATAGATGATGGTCCAAAAGATATTTTTGAAAGCGAAAATTTAATAAGTAACATGTTTGATATCGGTTTTAATAGTTTAATAGCAACACCACACACAATTTCTGGGGTATGGAATAACACGCCAGAAACTATTAAAGATAGTTTTAGTAAATTAAAATTTTCTTTAAAGAAAAATACTAAAATTACTTTTGCCTCTGAGTATTTACTTGATAATTTTTTTTATGAAAATATTAGTAAAAAAATTTTTTTATGTCTTAAAGATAATTACATATTGGTTGAACTTTCATATTATCAGCCTCCTGTAAATTTATTTGAAATTTTATTTGAGCTTCAAGTGAATGGTTATATCCCTGTATTAGCTCACCCTGAAAGATATAATTATTATTTTGAAGATATAAGTAAAATAGAAAAACTCAAAAAGGCTGGCTGTTATTTTCAATTAAATTTATTAAGTGTAGTAGGTTACTATGGAGTTAATGTTTTAAATATGGCAAGAAAACTGATAAATTCTAATTTAATAGATTTTGTTGGTTCAGACCTTCATAATACAAGACAATTAGAGTATTTTAAAAAGAGAGTACTTCTTAGGAATACAAAGATATTGGAGAAAATAATTAATTTAAATCAAAAGTTTCGAAATTAATTAAGATTCGTCTTTGTATCCGTAACCATAACCATAATTATATCCGTATTTATATCCATAAGAATACTTATAGCCATATTTATAACCATAGCTTAAACCAGCACCGACTCCATTTAAAACAAATCCAACATTTTTAATTTTTGATTCATTAATCAATTTTTTAGTATGGTTTAAAATTTCTTTTTCAGTTTGATTAGCTCTAGTTAAATATACTGTTACATCAGCTAAATGGGATATGAGAAGAGTATCTGAAACTAGGAGTGTAGGAGCACAGTCTAATATAATATAATCATATTCTTTTTTTGCAGATTTTAGCAATTTTTCCAAACGACCATTACTTAGTAATTGGGTTGGATTAGGAGGTATATTACCTGCAATTAAAGTTTTGTGAGTAGGTTGATCTTTAAAAATATTAATTACAGCGGTTTCCCATTTAAAGTTATCATCATGAAGAAAATTTGTCAAACCCTGAGAATTTTTTTCAATATTAGCATATTTATGAATTTGTGGATTTCTAAGATCTGCACCAATTAATAATACTTTTTTATTAAGACTTGCAAGTGCAAGAGAAAGATTTAAGGCAACAAAGGTTTTCCCTTCTCCTTTAATAGTAGAGGTAGCTAAAATTATAGGCCCTTCATCTAATTTTTTATCAATTAAATAATTTGTGTTAGATGAAATAATTCTCGAAGCTTCAGCTAAAATTGATCTTTGATTTGGAGCAGAAAAAATTAAATCGGATTTATCTTTGATTAAAGGAATTTCACCAAGTATAGATGCATGGGGGAATATTTCTTCTAAATCTTTTTTAGAATGAATTTTTGTATCAAATAAAAAAATCAAATAAATTATTAAAATAGGAATTGATATTCCAAGAAAAAAAGAGGTAATTAAAGCTAAAAGTTTATTTGGAAAAATAGCTTCATCTCCAGATATTGCATACTCAACAATTTTAAGTGATGGTTCAGTTATTGCATAGCTAACTTCAGCTTCTTCTCTTTTTTGAAGAAGAAATAAATAAATGTTTTCAAGGATTTCTTGACTTCTTTCAATAGACCTTAGAGTCTTTTCTTTTTCTGGGAGACTGGAAACATCTGAATTAAACTTTACATTTTGGTAATTTAATTTTTTTAAAATTTCGTTTAATTGGTTTTTATAATTTAATAATGATGTTAAAATATTATCTTTTGTATCATGAATTAATTTATCAATTAATTTAACTTTTGGGTTATTTATTCCTCCATAGGCTACTAAGCTTTCTCTTTCGAAAATTTTTTCATTAAATTCTTCTATTAGACTATTGATGGTTATATTTTCAATACCAATATTTGCCGGGAATAGTTTTACTTCATTTTTATTTATTGTATTTAATAGTATTTTAGTTAGACTAATTTGATTTTCAAAGTGAAATACTTCTTCATCAGATTTACTTCTTAATTCTAAACTTAAAGATGCATCAGTTGAAATATCAATAAGATTGTTGTTATATTTGAAAATTTGTTTGTCCAACTCAATAGAATCCAATTCTGAGTGAAGAATTTTAAAACGCTCATTAATAAAATCAATTGTTCTTTTATGAATTAGTCTTCTATCATTAACTCCATCATCATTAAAGGTGTTGATAATTGAATTAAGTATATTTTCTGAATACTGTATGTTTTGAGAGTTAAAATTGAGGGAAATAATTTCAGATTTTTTTCCAACACTTTTAACAGTTAATATTTTTTTTAGATTATTAACTGATTGTTTTAATGGTTTAATTATAAGTCTGTAGTGATCATTTGGATCAGTTTTAATATCTTCAATATTCCAAGAAATATTAAACGGTAAATTGTGTTTTTGATTGGATGTATTGAATGAATTAAAATCTATTTCAATATTATTTTCTTGATCAAATATTCTTAATCCATTTAAGTCAAAATATATTTCAAAAGTTCTTTCTTTTTCAACTGAGTCTGGAATAATTTTACTTGTGAAATTAAATGGAAACTCGAATGCCCTTGAACTTTTAACTCTTCCAACAACGAAAAAATTTAAATAAAGATTTTCTTGTTTAACAACTCTCTCTAGTATAGGATATGATGTTATAGCTTCAATTTCATTTTCAAGATTTATATTAGATTGGGAAAATAGTTCGGTGGCAGAGGGTAATTCAATCCCTTCCTTTTTTTCTAATATCTTTATTTTTGCATCAGTTTTATATATATTAGTAGTATATCTTAAATAAATGTAACAAGTTAGAGTACAAATAACTAAACTCAATATAAACCACGGCCAAAAATATAGATATTTTAGTATTTCTAATTTAAATGTTGTACCAATATCACTATCAATATTTTCGTTTTTATTCATTAATTCACTCATAAAATTACCTATTTACAATTATTAAAGCTATACTTAAAATAATTTGTGCAATTGATGCGATTGACGATGGATTTCCTATAAATCCCGCACTTTTAACTTTATTAAAATTGGGTTGAATAATTAAAACATCATTGGGCCTAATGAAGTAGGTTTGTAAATTAAACGTTGATTTATCATTAAGATTAATTTTTTTAATTTTTCTAATATTATTTATTTCTCTAATTAAAATAATATCAGTTCTTTTACCATCAATAGTGAGGTCTCCAGCTAAGCCAATTGCTTGAAGTAAAGTCAACCTTTCTCCAATAAATGAGAATGTTCCGGGGTTTGATACTTCACCAAGAACAGTGAATTTAGCATTTATTATTCTACAATTTACAACTGGATCAGCGAGGTGGTTATTTTGTAATAAGAGGTCTGAAATAGTTTTTTCAATTTCTGTTAATGTTTTATCTCGAAGTATTATTTTCCCTAGGACAGGAAAATTAATTGAAAAGTCCTCACCTACAAGATATCCATCTAATTGAAGATTATTCAAATTAGGATTAATATTTCTATTTTGAATAGAACTGAATCTATTGTAAGGAACTGCCGCTTCAATATTAGATGAATGAACATCTATTTTTATAATATCAAAAGGTTGAATTTTGTATTGATCAAATTGAATTTCAGTATTTAAATAATTATTAGAGTTATTTAAATACAACAACTGTTTCTTTGTGCTACATGATAATATTGAACAAGTAACTAGTATTAATAAAATTTTTTTTTGTAGTGTCATATTTATACAAATATAAATTAAACATTCTTATTCCCAAACAATTTTTTTTCAAGTAAATTTTAATGATATTAAAAATAAATATTTGAGTCGATATCACTTTTATTTTCCAAATTCTTCTGGCTTTCATAATTAGTCTTCATAAGCATTTATTACAAGATATTAAAAAAATTAGAAGCTCTTTTGATATTTCTAGAATTAAAGTTATAACTCCCCCCAAGTCAATATAATTTTAAAATCTACTCATTTCTTTTTTTTAATTTATGGTATTTCTATTTTGATTGTTCTTCTTTTAGACCCTATTCCTGTTTCACTAGATGATTTTGAATCAAATGGGAATTGATTACTTTATTCTGAATAAAAGAGGATGTCGTCCTTTTTTGGATTAATAAATTCATATTCTAGTGTTTTATCTAGTCCCTCTTTTAGAGAATATGGAGCATTAAATGAGTTGTGAGCTTTAATAGCATTAAACTGAGTAGTCGCACAAAATTTTTTCACCCTGACCGAGCTAATTGAGAACTTCTTTCCTGTAATCTTTTGAAAAAAATCAAAACAATATCCGCAAATCATACCTAAAAAATAGGGGATTCTAATTTTAGGAATATTCAATTTCATTTTATCCTCAATTACTGATACTAATTCATTCATGTTATAATCTGGTTTATCAGCATAGTTAAAAACATGATAACCTTGCTCATTTTTCTCAAGCCTATTTTTAATTAGTGCAACTACATTTCCAACATAGGCCATAGATTTTTTATTTTGACCTTTGCCAATCATTAAAAATTTACCAGAGCTAATCTGTCTTAAAAGGGTGAATACATTACCCCTGTTTCTTTCTCCAAATATTACAGTGGGACGAATAATTGTAACTGATTTATTTTTGGGATCATTATCATACCAAGCTTTAATCACTTTTTCGGCTTCCCATTTACTCTTACCGTAATGATTAAATGGATCATGGATGTGACTTTCATCTGGATTATTTTTATTTAAGCCATAAATTGCTACAGAGCTAGTGAATATCAAATTTTTGATACTAAACTCATCCATTTTCTCAAGAATATTTAAGGTGCCTTGTACATTAACGTCATAATATAAAGAGGTTGGAGAGACATCGTCTCTATGTTCAGCTGCTAATAAAATTATAAACTTACTTTTTGAACTTATCTTTATTTGATCTTTAAATCTAATGTCACCAATGTTTGTAATTTTACTAAAGAAAGGCGAAACATTCTTGTCTAAATTATAACAATTATTAACACCTATTGTTGATATCAATTTAGATCCTACAAAACCAGAACCTCCTATTATTGCATATCTATTCATTTAA
>CACDER010000004.1 GCA_902551855.1 uncultured Cryomorphaceae bacterium
TGTTTAGGGACGCCTGAATTAACTATTTTTGAAATGGTTGGTGCTTATTCAACATTTGTAAATAAAGGAGTTTATATTTCACCAATATTTTTAAATAGGATAGAGGATAAAAATGGAATTATTTTAGAGGAATTTTCAACCAAATCAAAAGAAGTTTTAAGCGAGGATAAAGCTTATGTGATGATTAATTTACTTAAAGGAGTAATTAATGAAGGATCTGGTATTAGATTGAGATGGAAATATGGGTTTAAAAATGAAATTGCTGGTAAAACTGGTACAACTCAAAATCAATCTGATGGATGGTTTGTAGGTATGGTTCCAAATCTTGTAACTGGAGTATGGACTGGTGCTGAAGATAGAGCAGTTCATTTTAGAGATATTTCTTTGGGACAAGGAGCAAATATGTCTTTGCCAACTTGGGCTGAATTTATGAAAAAAGCTTATGAAGATAAAAGCCTGAATATTTCAAAATCTCCTTTCAATGAACCTCCAAATTTTTCATTTGAATTAGATTGTGATAATTTAGAAAATGGATTTAATAATTTTGATGAAGATATAATTGAATTTTAATTATGATTAATAAAAAAGTTAAAAATGTTCAGATAGCGTTAGAAGGGGTAAAAAATGGTATGACTTTTATGCTTGGAGGGTTTGGTTTGTGTGGTATACCTGAAAATTGTATAAGTGAATTATTTAGAAGAAATATTAAAGATATAACTTGTATTTCAAATAATGCAGGTGTTGATAATTTTGGTTTAGGTATTCTTTTAAAAAATCATCAAATTAAAAAAAATGATATCTTCTTATGTTGGAGAAAATAGTGAGTTTGAAAAACAAATGCTAAATGGAGATTTAGATGTTGATTTAATTCCTCAAGGAAATCTCGCAGAAAGGTGCCGTGCTGGAGGTGCAGGAATTCCAGCATTTTTTTCACCTTCAGGTTATGGTACTGAGGTAGCTAAGGGTAAAGAGATTAGGGTGTTTAATGGAAAAAATTATATATTAGAAACTGCTCTGAATGCAGATTTTTCTTTTGTAAAAGCATGGAAAGGAGATGAGTCAGGAAATTTAATATATAAACATACTGCAAGAAATTTTAATCCAATGATGGCAATGGCTGGTAAGATTACTGTTGCAGAAGTTGAGATTCTTCTTCCTGCTGGCAGTTTAGATCCTAATCAAATTCACACTCCTGGTATTTTTGTACAGAGAATATTTAAAGGAAAAAAATTTGAAAAAAGAATTGAAAAATTAACTTTTACAAAATATGGCTCTAACTAAATCTCAGATTGCTATTAGAATTGCACAAGAATTAAAAGATGGATATTATGTTAATTTAGGTATAGGAATTCCAACACTTGTAGCAAATTATGTTTCATCAAATATTTCTATTGAATTTCATTCAGAGAATGGAATTTTAGGTGTTGGGCCATATCCAATTAAAGGGAAAGAGGATGCTGATTTGATTAATGCTGGCAAAGAAACCATTACTTTCTCAAAAGGATCTGTTATTTTTGACTCTTCTACAAGCTTTAATATGATAAGAGGAAACCATGTTGACTTAACTATTTTAGGAGCTATGGAGGTTTCTCAAAATGGTGATATTGCCAATTGGAAAATTCCTGGTAAAATGGTTAAAGGTATGGGGGGAGCAATGGATTTAGTTGCATCTTCAAAAAATATTATTGTAGCAATGATGCACAAAAGTAAATCTGGTAAATCAAAATTATTAAAAAAATGTAGTTTACCTTTAACAGGTGTTAACTGTGTTAAAAAAATTGTAACTGACCTAGGTGTATTTAATATAACAATCGATGGGAAGTTTAAATTAATTGAAAGAGCACCAAATGTTTCTATTTCAGAAATAGTTAAATTTACGGAGGGAGAACTTATAATAGATAATAATATTCCAGAAATGGACCTAAATAGTTAAATCTTAGTAACTATTTTTTTAATTTTTTTTATTAATACATTTGAAAGTTTTTTGTATGATTCATGTGTTATTCCGGCAATATGAGGAGTAAATATAATGTTGTTTCTTTCAAATAACTTATCCATGTACTTAAATTTTGAGGTATTTTTTTCATAAAAAGAATTATCTTCAAACTCAAGTACATCAAGACATGCTCCCAATATTTTTTTTGAAATAATACCTTTATTAATTGTATTCATGTTGACAACTTTACCCCTTGAGGAATTAATTATATAAAATGGTTTATTCATATTATCTAAAAAAATGTCATTAAAAAAATAATGATTACTTGAATTATAAGGAATATGTAGACTTATAATATCAGCCTGTTTATAAATTTCATCTAGCTTACATTCTATAACATATTTATTAGAAAAATTAGATTTAAATTTATCATATACCAAAATCTTACAATCAAACCCTGATAAGCATTTTGCAAAGGCGCTTCCTGTATTACCATAACCTAATATTCCAAAGGTTTTTCCACTTATCTCAATTCCAATATTTGACTTTCTGTCCCATATCTTATTTTTTATTTGAAAATTAGCAGTATTAATTTTATTAAATAAAGTTAAAATCATTCCTATACAGTGCTCTGCAACAGCTTGTTTGTTGCCTTCTCCGGAAGAGATTATCTGAATATTTCTTTTTTTAGCTTCTATTAAATCAATATTTTCAAGGCCGGCTCCATATCTTGCAATAAATTTTAGATTTTTACAGCTTTTTAAAAAATTTATATCAATATTAATTCTTGAGCGAATGATTAATCCATCATATTTCCCAATCATATCTTTAATTTGAGAATAGTTTGAATCAAAATCTTCGAAACAAGTCAATCCTAGTTTAGCTAATTCATTTTTAAGAGATAAATGTACTCTATCTATTATTAGTATTTTCATTTATTTCAAAAAATAATTACCTATTAAAAAGTATATATATAAACCTAGTATATCATTAACCGTAGTAATAAAAGGCCCAGTGGCTAGCGCAGGGTCAATGTTATATTTATGTAAAATTAGTGGTATTGATGTTCCAAAAATTGAAGCAAATATAATTACAACCATCAAAGATAAACTAACAGTCAGATAGATATTTGATGAATACCCTAGTAAATACGTAATCACAATAACTAATAAACAACATATTATTGAATTTACAAGAGCGACCAATAATTCCTTAAATAATTTTTTTGTTATAGATTCTAATTCAATACTGTTACTGGCTAGTCCTTGAACTATAATTGCGGCTGACTGTACTCCAACGTTACCCCCCATAGCAGCAATTAAGGGTGTAAAAAAAGCAAGTTCAATATTTTTTTTTAGGTCAAAAAATCCGATTATTTCAGCCCCAATTATGCCTCCAAATAATCCAATAATCAACCAAGGAATTCTAGCTCTTGTTATTGTAGCAATATTATCATTTGATTTAACTGTTTCAGATATACCTGATGCCATATTATAGTCCTCCATAGCTTCTTCTTTAATAACATCAACAACATCGTCAATGGTTATTCTTCCAATGAGTCTTCCTAAATTATCAACAACAGGAATAACTACCAAATCATATTTTTCAATCATTATACTTACTTTTTCTCTATTTATGTTTTCCGATACATAAAAAATTTTTGAATTGTAAATTTGTTTAATAATTTCACTTTCATCAGCCATTAAAAGTTTTTTTAATGACAATGTTCCTAAAAGTTTATTTTGGTTGTCTACTACATATATTGAATAAACCTTATCAATATTTTTGGTTTGTTTCCTCATCTCTCTCACACATCTTAAAACAGTCCAGTTTATATTAACTTTGATTAATTCTTTAGCCATAAGAGATCCTGCTGAATTTTCGTCGTAAGTTAGTAAGCTTTTAATATTTTTTGCCTGATCAACATCTTCAATATGCGATAATACCTCCTTTTTTTTTGTTAAGGAAAGCTTAGAGATTATGTTTGTAGCGTCATCAGATTCTAAATTTTCAATTAATTTTTCAGCAATTTCTTTTGAGGAGAGATTTTTTAAAATGTAGTTTTGTACTTCGTCTTCCAATTCAAGTAATATTTCTGCAGATTTCTCGGAACTAAATATTTGGAATAAGGTATTTCTATTGTGAGAATCTAGTTTATGGATAATTGACGCAATATCTGCGGGATGATATCCCGCCATCATTTTTTTTATTACTCCTAATTCATTTTTTTTTAATTTTATTGAAATATTCGTAATTAATTCTTTAGTTAAATTAAAATTCATGACAAATTATTTTCAATTAGATTTGTAAGATAAATAAAATCCTCAACACTTAAATTTTCAGCTCTTAAAGATAGTAAGGGAGAATTGATTTTGTTAACAAAACTTGGATCAAGTGTATTTTTTATTTTTTTTCTTCTTTTATTGAAAGTTGACTTAATAATTGATTTGAATAATTTTTCATTACAATGAATTTTTTTTCTTCTATTCCTTTTAAATAAAAGTACTCCAGATTTCACTCTAGGTATAGGGTAAAAAGAATTTTCATTTACAGTAAATTTATATTCGATATCGTAATAAGTTTGCATAAGTACTGATAAAATTCCATAATTTTTCGAATTTGGTGGACTTGAAATTCTTTCAGCAACCTCTTTTTGAAACATTCCAACAATTTCATTAACTTGACAGTTATTGTTATATAAACTGAATAAAATTTGGCTGGAAATATTGTAAGGGAAATTACCTATTATTGCAACTGATTTTGAAGCTAATAAATTAATATCAAAATTTAAAAAATTATATTCATAAATATTTTCTGATATGGTGGGATATTTTATTTTTAAATATTTAATGGATTCTTTATCAATATCTATAAAATAACTTTTACATTTAAGCTTTATAATGTTTTTAGTTAATGCACCTGTTCCAGGACCTACTTCAATTATTGTATCATAATTTTTAAGTGTTAATAGATCAACAATCTTTTGGGAAATTTTTTGATCTGTTAAAAAATGTTGACCAAATTTTTTCTTTGGTTTAATTAATTTCACTTAATATTCATTTAAAATTCTATATCTTTTTTTTGATTCAGTTATAAAAAAACTATCGTCATAGTCAGTTATAATTTTTTCATATACTAAAATAGCTAATTCGTAATCTTTTAGAAAATTTTCAGCAATTTTTGCTTTTGCAAATAAGGCATCGTCAGCTATTATATCATAAGGGTAAAAAGTTATAATTTGATCAAGAATTTCAATTGCATGTATATACTTCTTTTCTTTAAGTCTAATTTTGTGTTGTAAAAATAAAGCCTCATCAACTAGTGAATGATTAGGATAGTTTATTATAATACTATCTAAAATATTAAATGAATCAAATAATTTATTTTGAAAAAATAATAAATCGGCTTTTGAAAAAAGACTCATTGTAACATTTGTAGTATCTAAATTTAAATTGTCTTGGATTAATAACGAAAGATGCATTGCATCATTAGCAATAAGTTTAGAAGTTGATTTTTTTAGAACATCCAGCTGTGCTTGAGCCCATTCAAATTCTCCATTATAATATGATATTTTCGCTCTTTTAAATTTAGCTAAATGTCCAATTTTATCATTTCTAAATGAATTTTGAACTTGAGAGTAAACAATGATTGCGTCCCAGATTTTATTGTCTAAGAGTAAAATATCACCAAGTAAGATTTTACATTTTGCCAATGATTCATTTTTTATATTGGGTATGCTTAGTGTTTTTTTTATGGTATTAGTTGCATTTTCAATATTATGAATATAAAAAGCTTGAATTTCTGCTAAATTTTTTATTATGAATACTGAATTTTTATTTTCTCCAATTGTTTTAATAGTCTCTATATATTCAGATTCAAGTTTAATCCACAAATTTTTATTTAGTAAGTTTTCGTCTTTTAATTTTTCATATTTTGTTTTTAACTTTAAGAAATTAGCTTCGTAAAAAAAATCTGAATTTCTTCCTTCGTCATGGTAGTAATTGAAACACATAATTGCATTTTCGTAATCATCATTTTCAAGACAGATTTTACCTAAGTCAAAAATTTCATTTTGATTTAAATTATTCTTTAAGTCCAAGGATTTCATCAATTCAAAGGCCGCTAAAAAGTTTTTTTCTTGAATATATAACCATATAAGAATATTAAATACATCACTATTCTCATGATTTAAAGATATACTTATCAGTTTTTCTTTTAATATAACATTATTTTCGCTTTCAGAGTCCTCTGTAGTTGTTCTTTTGAAAATATTTTTGACATTTTGAAGATATTCTTTATTAGTAATAATTAATCTTATATAATTTTCGTACATTAAATCTAATTTACCCATTTCTCCATAAATTCTAGCAATATGATATCTCAGGTTAGATCTATTTGTATTTTGAAGTGCAATTTGATATACTTTTAAAGTTAACTCTAGATAATTATATTTTTTAAATCTATTTGCTATGAGGTTTATTCTTTGGAAATTATTTTCGATAATATTCATAACTTCATTAAAAATTTTAGACGATTTTTTTGTTTGATCTTTTAAATTATAAATATGCCCAAGGTCAACTAATACAGAGGTATTATTTTTTTTAAACTTATAATATTTGAGACAGAGTCTTTCAGCGTTATCGAGCTCATTTAAATTAATGTAGCAATCTAATAATTTTTCATAAAACTTATAAATTTTATTTTTGGTATAAAGATTATAATATATTTCTTTTGCTTGATTATATAAGTTTGAATTAAAATAATTTTTTGCCATATTTTCATCTAAATTCTGTTGACTCAACAAAATATTTGATATAGAAAATAATAATAAAATTAATTTTAGTTTACTCATTATTTAGATTGTGAATTGTTGATTTGTATAAAAATACCATCAAGTTTGTTATCCATTTTTTTAAAACTTAAAATTGAACTATCAAGCTTAATTGATAATTTATTAATAAACGTAGTATTTTGAAGAATAATTTTATTTTCATCTATTAAAAATTTTTCAAATTCATATTTATTAAGGTAATCCCATTTTAAGTCATTAAATAAATTATTCACTTGAGTTTTTGAAAAAATTACTTTTTCGTTAAGACTGGAAAATTCTTCTTTAAGTTTAATAAAATTTGATCTAAAATTAGAGTATTTTATTAAAGTTTCATCAGTCCAATAATAATTAATTGATTTGAAAATAGGTTTATCTAGAAAAATAAGTTTACTATCGATTTCAGATATTTTATCAATTAACAAAAAATTTAACATTTTAATATTTTGAGATTGTATATCAATTGTTGAAATCATTTTCTTAACTTCATTTTCTTCTCTCTGAAATTTAAAATTACATGAAAAAAAAAATATACAAATCAGAAAAATTTTTTTAAATAATTTAAAGTTTGTAAAATTTAAATTGATGTATTCAAAATTAAATTTCAGAAAATCCACAGTATGAATGAAGAATCTTGGGTATAAAAATTTTTTCATTTATTTGGTTATTTTCTAATATTGCTGCAATTATTCTTGGAAGAGCCAGTGATGAGCCATTTAAAGTATGACAGAATTCAATTTTATTTTCTTTATTTTTAAATCTAAGTTTTAATCTATTAGCTTGAAAATCCTCAAAATTTGAGACTGAACTAACTTCTAACCATTTTTTTTGTGCTGCAGAAAATACTTCAAAATCATAAGTAATCGACGAAGCAAAACTCGTATCTCCCCCACACAATTTTAATATTCTATATGGAAGATTTAGCTCACTTAAAATTGCTGATATATGATCAATCATTGAATGAAGGCTCGTTTGAGAATTTGAGGGCTTATCAATTTTTACTATTTCAACTTTATCAAATTGATGAAGTCTGTTTAGCCCTCTAACATTTTTTCCATACGAACCTGCCTCTCTTCTGAAACAAGGAGTATAAGCAGTTAAATTAATTGGCAAATCTTTTTCCTTTATAATTTTATTTTTATATAAATTTGTCAAAGGGACTTCAGCTGTTGGAATTAAGTATAAATTGTCTTCTTTTACGAAGTACATTTGACCGTCTTTATCAGGTAGTTGCCCCGTTCCAAATGCAGAATTTTCGTTTACAACTATAGGTGGCGAGATTTCTTTATAACCAGCATTTATATTTTTGTCTAAAAAATAATTTATTAGTCCTCTTTGAAGTTTTGCACCTTTACCTATGAACACAGGAAATCCAGTACCAGTAATATTAACCCCATTTTCAAAATCTATTATATTTTTATTGACTGCGATTTCCCAATGGGGCTTTGCATTATTATCTAAGGTGGGTATTTCCCCTTTTTGAAAAATAATTTCATTGTTGAGTTCGTTATTTCCCTGAGGGACTGAAGAATTAGGTATATTAGGAATTAACACTAACTTACTTTTAATTAATTTCTGAGTTTTTTTTAAAGATTCAGTTAAATCCTTAGACTGTTCTTTCAGAGATAAAGTTGTATTTTTTTTTGAATTGGCAAGGTTTACATTACCATTCTTAAAATCATTACCTATTTCTTTTGATAAATTATTAATTTTATTTAAAGTTTGATCTAAGTTTGTTTGGATTTTTTTTCTCTTTTCATCAAGAATAATCAGTTCATTAATCAAATCTTTTGCATCAAAATTTTTTATTTTAAGAAGTTTAATTGATTTTAATTTGTTTTGGCTTAAAAATGATAAATTTAACATAGTATTGTAAATAAAATCTAAAAAAAAAAGCCATTAATGTAATGGCTCTATAATATTAGGGTAATGTAATCATTTAGAAAAGGGTAAAATATTAACAAAAGATTTATTATTTCTTTTTTTAATGAATTGGATTGTTCCATTACATAAAGCAAATAAAGTATGATCTTTCCCCATACCTACGTTGTTGCCTGGATTGTGTTTTGTACCTCTTTGTCTGACAATAATGTTACCAGAAGTAACTTTTTGACCACCAAATATTTTTATACCAAGTCGTTTTGATTCTGATTCTCTTCCATTTTTGGAACTACCTACACCTTTTTTATGAGCCATAATTTAAAATTTAGTTTGTATTATTTATTTTTAGCAGTTGTTTTTTTCGTAGCAGTTGTTTTTTTCGTAGCAGTTGTTTTTTTAGCAGCAGTTGTTTTTTTAGCAGCAGTTGCTTTGTCGTCAATACCAGCCTTATTCAAAATTTCATTCTTAGTTTTAGAGCTGTCACTTGTACTTATTTTATTGATTGAAATTTCTGTTAGATATTGTCTATGTCCATTTTTTACTTTGTAACCTTTTCTTCTTTTTTTCTTGAAAACAATAACTTTATCACCTTTAAAGTGTTTAATTACTTTTGCAGTAACACTTGCTCCACTTAATATTGGATTGCCTAAACTTATTTTATTATTGTTATCAATTAATAGTACTTTGTCAAATTTGATATTAGATCCAACTTCTTGATCAATCCTGTTTACAAATAATGATTGTTTATTTTCAACTTTGTATTGATATCCTAAAATTTCTACAATTGCATACATCTTATTTTTCTTTAATTTGGTTTGCAAAAGTAAATAATATTAATTAACAATCAAATATATCATCTTTTTTTGTTAACTAAATATACTCCTAAAAGAATAATTACTAATCCCAAAATATGATGCAATGATATTTGCTCATTATCGATTAATCCCCAAATCAAAGCTACTATTGGAATAAAGTAAGTACACGAAGTTGCAAAAACTGGTCCAGAATTAATGACTAATTTATTAAAAGCTAAAATTGATAAAGCTGAGCCAAATATTGCTAAAATAGACACAAATAAGAAACTATTAATAGCATTTATATCATTTTTCATGATATAAATGAAGTCTGTATTAAATAGATATACCCCAGAAATTGGACCAATAGTAAAAAAAGAAATAGTAGCTATTTGTAAAATATTCAAATCACTTAAATGTTCTTTTATAATATTTGTACTTAGACCATAAAGCATTGTTCCAAGTATTGCAAATGATATGTATTTTAAATTATTTAAATCTAGTTGAAATTTATTTGGAGAAATTAGTATTATAACCCCAATAAGACCTAATACAATTCCAATATAATTAATAGGTTTTACTATAACTTTAAAAAATAAAACACCAATAAGTACAGTAAATAAGGGGGTTAATACATTAAGAATACCAACAACTCCAGAATCGATATACATTTCAGATTTACTAAATAAAAATGAGGGGATTCCATTTCCTAAAAGACCATTTAGAAATAGAGGTAAAATTTTATTTCTAGGTATCTTAAAAAAATATTTAAATCCTAATATTGATAAAAATGATGATGCAATAAATATTCTTAAAGTTGCAACTTGATCAAATGAAAAAGATTCAAGACCTTTTTTGATAAGTATGAAAGAACTTCCCCAAATAAGAGAGATAATTATTAAAAGAACCCAATTTTGTTTAATAATGTTCAACTTTTTCCTACAAAGGTATTTTTTTTCAATATTAATTAGATAATTATTGTTATTTTTGTTGAAAACAAAAAAAAATACCATGAATTCAATTTTTAGATTTATACTTTTATTAACATTTTTATTTTTTAATTCAAAAAATATTTCTGCACAAACAGAAAATAGTAATTTAGATAGTTATCAAAATCAAAATAATTTAAGTGTTTTTGAAATGGCTGTTTCTGGAATGTATTGCCCAATGGGATGCGCTAGGGCACTTGAAGTTGAACTTAATAAAATAGACGGTGTCAATTCAGCTAAAGTAGATTTTGATAATTCAAGTGCTGAATTATCTTTTGATCCTCTTGTAATCTCTGAAGCTTCAATTCTATCATTTGTAAATAATTACCGTGAAGGTTCATTTTCTGCAAAAAAAATTTTGAAAAAAAATTGTAACCCAAGTGATTGTGACAAACCTGATTGTTGTAAAAAAGTTGAAAAGAAACAAGTTAAAGCGGGTTGTCAAAAATCTTGTTGTTCTGGAAAAAAATAAATATTTCAACTTTATACAATTTATTAGTTTGTTTAGGTTTATTACCCTGATGCATTATGTTTTTTAAAAACTTATTAATCGCATGTCTGATATCAGTTTTTCTTATTATAGTAGCTGGTTCAATTGTTCGAATTACTGGATCTGGTATGGGGTGTCCAGACTGGCCTAAATGTTTTGGGTTTTACATTCCCCCATTTGATGAAAATAAGATAATTTGGTCTCCAAAAAATAGTTATTTCAAAGGTCAAATTGTAATCCATAATGAAAAATTATATGTAAGTAAAAATAATTTTTATTCCAATAATGATTTTAATTATTCCAATTGGGAATTTTTTAAAAAACATAATTATGCTAGGTATAATCCTTATCACACCTGGTTCGAATATATAAATAGATTAATTGGAGCTATTTCAGGTTTTTTATGTTTAATATGTTTTGTTTTTTCTCTCAAGTACTGGAGAATTAATAAGAAAATAACAATGTTATCCTTCCTAACTCTTATTTCAATGATTTTTCAGGCTTTCATTGGAGCTACTGTTGTATATTCAGTTCTGAAACCATTTAAAATTACAATTCATATGTTAATTGCACTTTTCATAACATCGCTAATTACATTGAATATTAGTTTTTTTAAAACCTTAAAGATTGATAATAAAAAAACAATCAAAAAATTTAAATTAATTGTAATTTTATCTTTGATAATATCTACAATTCAAATTATTTTTGGTACTCAAGTCAGACAACTTATTGATGAATTATCTAAAAGTGTGTTTCAAAATAATAGGGAATTATGGTTAAATATGGTTGGATTGAGATTTGAGGTACATAGATCTTTTGCAATATTAGTTTTAATAGTTAATCTTATTTTGGTGTATCTAAATTATAAAATGAAATTAAATTTATTTAAGGTTAATATTTTATTTGTATTCATTTTAATTGAAATTTTTACCGGTGTAGTTATGTCTTATTTTGGAATGCCTAAACTATTCCAGCCATTACATTTAATATTTGCTTCAATATTATTTACAATCCAAAGTTCAATTTTATTTGACTTTATCAATGTCAGTGAATCTTATTGACTCAATAAGTTTAATTATATCCTCTTTCAAAAAATTTTTTACAGGGATAATTGAATCATAATTCGGTTTGTTATTAAAATATAATGAACCTCTCACAAAATGATTTTTGGAATCAGTTGAATAAAATTGAATGTTAGAAGCTGTATTCCCTATAATTTCGTACAACACTGATTTTGTTTCAAGGTTTTCATATAGTTTTTCATTTATTGCATTAGATTTTATGGAATGGTCAAATACAAGCTTATAATTATCCTCTAAAATCTTATTTAAATCGGAATTTATTTTTTTATAAGTTATGTAGATAGTTGCATCAAAAATTTCGTAATAAATATTAATCCAACAATTTTTATCAGAGGTTTTTACTTTAGCATTAGATTCAATTAAGAACTCATAATTACAATCATTTGTATAAATTTTATAATTTTTTTTTGGAAAATCAATTCTAAAATAACCTTTTGGTTTAGGAGAAAAGTTTTCACTACAAGATGAAATAATAAACAATATAAATAAAAACTTATTTGTTTCCATTTTTATTTAAAATTGTGACTTTGATTCTTGTTATTCGTCTCTCATTAAAATTTTCAATTTTAAATTTGAAGTTACTAAATTTAAATTCTTCATTTTTTTTGGGTATTTCTCCTGTAATTTCAATTATAAATCCTGCTAAACTATCAGATTCTCCCTTGTGTTTTTCAAATTCTTCACCGTTTATATCAAGAATTCTGTAAAAATCGTTTAAAGCTGTTTTCCCCTCAAAAACATAGTTAAAATCATCCAATTTTGAGTACTCTAAATTATCATCATCAAATTCATCACTAATTTCTCCAACTATTTCCTCAATAATGTCTTCTAAAGTAACTATACCAGAGGTACCACCATATTCGTCTACTACAATTGCAAGGTGAATTTTTTTTTCTTGAAATTCTTTTAATAAATCATCAATTTTTTTGTTCTCAGGTACAAAAAATCCTTTTCTTATTAATTTAGACCAATTAAAATTTTCTTTTTCTTCAAGAAAAGGTAGTAAATCTTTAATATACAGAATACCTTTGATTTTATCTAAAGATTCAATGTAAACAGGAATTCTTGAATATCCACTTTTTTTAATAATTTTTAATACGTCAAAGAAAGTTTCATTAATTTCAATAGAGGTAACATCTATCCTAGATCTCATAATTTGTTTTACATCAGTATTTCCAAATTTCATTATTCCTTTGAATATTTTTTTTTCTTCATGATTATCATTTTTTTTACTAGTAATTTCTAGTGCCATTGATAAGTCATCAAATGAAAGTTCAGATTGTAAATTATTGTTTTTACTTTCGATAATTTTAGTAGATTTTACTAAGATTTTATTTACAGGACTAAATATTTTTTCGAGAATAATAAGTGGTTTAATCATAAATAATGCAAATTTAACAGAATTATTATTTGCATAGATTTTTGGGAGCACTTCTCCAAAAAGTAATAACAAAAATGTTATCATTACAACTTGAATAATAAAGTTTAATATTTCATATTCAAAATTTTGAAAGAATCTAGAAGAAATAAATGTGGCAATAATTATAATTCCAACATTTATAAAGTTATTAGTTACTAAAATTGTGGCTAAAAGATATTTAGGTCTTTTTAAAAATTTTTCAATGCTGATAAATTTATTAGGGTAGGTTTTTTTAATTTCCTTTAAATTGTCAATAGTTAAGGAAAAAAAAGCGACTTCTGATCCAGATATTAGTGCAGAAAAAACTATTAATACAAGTATTGTAAAAATTGATATAATAATTAATTTTTTTAGTTAAACATCATCAAATATCGAATCAAACTTAATAAAATTATAAATTACATTCAAATTCAAAATTAAATATTACTAATGAAGTTTTCAATTGGTTTTGGGACAGGAAGAGACATAAGTTTATTTTTGGATACAATTTCAAATTTTTTTGATTTAAATACAATATTCCCAGTTAATGTTACAAATGATATATTTAAATTTTGATGAGTAAGTTTATAGTTAATACTAACTTTTTGGTTAATCACAATATCTTTATTTTTGAGCATATTTTTCAGTTTAATTAATATATTTTTATCAGTATTTTCTTTAGAATTTTTGAATTCGATATGTGGGAAATCGTATAAATTTCCCCAAATATCATTAGATAACCTCTTTTTCACATAATACTTTCCATAATGTTTCATAATTAAATATACCAAATATCTGGTTTTGTTTTTTTTTAACTTTAACTTATTAGGTAAGTTAAATTTTTCTTCTTTTTTGGATTCACAACTTATATTAAGAGGACAAAGGTCACACAAGGGATTTTTAGGTTTACAAATAGTTGAACCTAAGTCCATCATCCCTTGGTTATAATTACCAGGTTCACTTTCAGATACTAATTTATTAGAAAGTTTGGTGAATTTTTTTATTCCAAAATTTGAATTTATGGGATCATTAATCTTAAAATATCTAGACAAAATTCTGAGAACATTTCCATCTAAAACTGCTCTTTTTTCTTTAAAACATATTGAACTTACAGCAGCAGCTGTATATGGACCAACTCCTTTGAGTTTTATTAGATCATTATATTTTTTGGGAAAAATATTTTTTTTTTCATTGAAAATGAATTTGGCTGTTTTATGCATATTAATTGCCCTTGAATAATAACCCAAACCTTGCCAAATTTTTAAAATATTATCTTCTTTTTCAGTCGCTAAATTTTCAATCTTTGGATATTTTTCAATAAAATTTAAATAGTATGAAGTTCCCTGGCTTATTCTAGTTTGTTGGAGTATTATTTCAGAAACCCAAATTTTATATGGATCTTTAGTTTTTCTCCATGGAAGTTTTCTTTTATTTTTATTATACCAATTAATAATAATTTCAGAAAACTTAATTTTTTTTTTTTTTAACATATTTGTTTCAAATATATATTTTTTTATATTGATTATAAAAGATTATATTTGCCAGCCATATAGAAATTAAATTTTTTTACACTAATGTTATGACAAAAGCCGAAATTATATCAAGGATTTCTTTTAAGACAGGTTTGGAAAAAATTGATATCAAGCTTGCTATAGACTCGATGATGGGTGAAATTAAATCTTCATTGAAATCAGGAGAAAATGTTTATTTTAGAGGATTTGGTTCATTTAATATTAAACATAGAGCTGAAAAAACAGGGAGAAATATATCCAAAAATACAACAATAATTATACCTGCTCATAAAGTTCCTGCATTTAAGCCATCGAAAGAGTTCATTAATTTAATTAAAGAAAATAATTGATAAAATGAAAATTAAAAATTATCTTCCATCAATTGCATTCATAATAAGTGTTTTTTTTGTATTGATTTTATATTTAAAAGGCTCAAAAAATATTGTCAGCAAAAGCTTGGTTGATACCAATGAAGCTAAGATAGATTTTTTATTAAATCAAATATATGATAATTCTAACTTACAAGATAAAATGACAAATATTTTAAAATTAAGAGATTTATCTGAGAAATTTCCAGATAATGTTAAGATTCAATGGAATATGGGGCTACTATCCATGGAGTCAAATCAAAATAAAAAAGCTATTAACAGGTTTAATAAGGTTATTTCATTAGATCCAAATTACTATGATGCCTACTTTAATTTGTCAAATTGTTATTTAGCTTCAGGAGATACAGTGTCATCTATAATGACATTGGAAAGATTAATTAATTTGTCTTCAGACAGTACGAAAATGAGGGCAGAAAAATTATTAAATAAAATAAATTAGTTTAATTAAAAGTAATCGTTTATGCCAAGTGGAAAAAAAAGAAAAAGACATAAAATGTCGACTCACAAGAGAAAAAAAAGATTAAGAAAAAATAGACATAAGAAGAAAAAATAGTTTTCTTCTAAATTTATATTAATTATTTAAAAAACTATTAAATAAAATTTTATTTGTGAATGAGTTAATTATAAAGTCTTCAAGTCAAGAAGTATCAATTGCTTTACTTAAAGACGGGAAGCTAGTAGAACTCCATAGAGAAAAGAGTAATAATAGTTTTGCAGTAGGTGATATTTACTTAGGGAGAGTTAAAAAAATAATTACTGGTTTAAATGCTGTTTTTGTTGATATTGGTTCTGAAAAAGACGCTTTCCTTCATTATCATGATTTAGGCCCTAAATTATTGTCTTTCCAAAATTATACTAGTAAAAGTATTTTGGGAAAGCAAAAAAACTGGCTTTTATCAGATTTTAAGTTTGATAAAGAAATTTTAAAAGAGGGAGCCATTAGTTCAGCTGTTTCAACTAATCAAAATATTTTAGTTCAAATTACTAAAGAGGCAATTTCATCTAAAGGCCCTAGAATAAGTTCTGAAATATCAATTGCAGGGAGATATCTAGTTTTGGTTCCGTTTTCTGATAAAGTATCTGTATCTCAAAAGATTACTGACCTTAATGAAAGAGATAGACTAAAAAGATTGATTCAAAGTATTAAACCCAAGGGATTTGGAGTAATTATTAGAACAGTTGCAATGAAGAAAAAAGTTGCAGATTTAGATTCAGATTTAAATAATATGATATCTAAGTGGAAACTAATAAACAAAAATTTAAGAAACTCCAAAAGTCCAAAAAAAATACTAGGTGAATTAGGAAAAGTTTCAGTAATATTGAGAGATATTTTAAACGATTCATTCAATAAAATAACGGTTGATAATAAAGAAATTTTTCACCAAATATTATCTTATTTGCGAACTATTGCTCCTGATAAGGAGAAAATACTAAAGTTATTTAAATCTGATTTACCTATTTTTGAAAAGTTCAATGTTGAAAAACAAATTAAGTCTTCATTTGGAAAAACTGTATCAATTAAAAAAGGTGCTTACCTTGTAATTGAGCATACCGAGGCATTACATGTAATTGATGTAAATTCTGGAAATAGAAACAATAAGTCAGATAGTCAAGAAGACAATGCCCTTGAAGTAAATCTTGAAGCGGCAAAGGAAATTGCAAGACAATTAAGATTAAGGGATATGGGGGGTATAATTGTTGTTGATTTTATTGATTTAAATGATAGTAAAAATAGAATTAAACTATTTGATTCATTGAAACTTTATATGAGTGAAGACAGAGCTAAACATAAAATTCTTCCACCCAGCAAATTTGGTTTAATTGAGATAACTCGTCAGAGGCAAAAACCTGAGTTAAAAATTAATACTAATGAAAAATGTCCTACTTGTAAAGATAAAGGCGAGGTTAATCCGTTAATATTATTGATAGATAAAATATTATCTAGTCTTGATGAAAAACTGTTAACCAATAATAAAAATTCTTTGACAATATACTCTCATCCATTTGTTTCTTCCCATTTAAAAGAAAAACTATATTATAAAAAATTTTTATGGTTTTTTAAATATTTTAAAATTCTTAAATTTAAGCCACTCCATGGTAACAATTTTTTTGAATATTCTATAAAATAAATCTGTTTTTAAAGAAATTATATTTAATTATTTATGAAAAATATAAAGGAAAAAATTTTAAAATTTTGTTTATACAGAGAAAGATGCGAGTTTGAAGTCGAAAAAAAATTAAAAGTTTTTCAAATCAATGAAAAAGAAATTAATAAAATCGTGAATGAGCTTAAATTAGAAAATTTTATAAATAATAAAAGATTTACAAAAAGTTATATCAGAGGCAAGTATGAATATAAAAAACTGGGGGTTTAAAAAAATAAAGTTCCATTTAAACAAGTTTAAAATTCCTGATAAATTAATCACTGAACAATTAAATAAAATAGATTTAAATTCATATGATGAAAAAATTAAAAAAATTATTAGATACAAAATCCAATCTTATGGAGAATCAAAATTTTTGAAAAAAAAAATATTCACTTTTATGATATCTAAAGGCTATGAATACAGTAGAATTGAAAAAAATTATAATGAGCTAAAATATAATTAATAATTAGTAAAAAGTTAAAGATGATTAATTATGAAATTATAAGATTACTTGAAGAACGATTATTAAAATTAAATAACTATTTAGAGATTGAAAAAAAAAATATTCTTATTGAGGAAGAAGAGGCATTATCTCAAGACCCAAATTTCTGGAATGATCCAAAAAAAGCTCAGATTAAAATTAAAAATTTAAAAGAATTAAAAAAGTGGGTTGATAGTTTTTACAAAGTTCAATCCTCACTTAACGATTTAAAAGTGATTTTTGATTTTTATAAATCAGATGAAGCCTCCGAAGAGGATGTCATTTTTCATCATAAAGTTTGCTTAGACCTAATTGAAGAATTAGAGTTTAAAAATATGTTATCTGAAAAAGAAGATCGACTTGATGCAATTTTATCTATAAATTCTGGAGCAGGTGGAACTGAAAGTCAGGATTGGGCCTATATGTTAATGAGAATGTATATAATGTGGGGTGAAAAAAATAATTTTAAAATTAAACAAATTGATATTCAAGATGCAGAAACAGCAGGGATTAAATCATGTACCCTTCAGTTTAATGGTGATTTTGCATATGGAAATTTAAAAGGTGAAAATGGTGTCCACAGATTAGTTAGATTGTCACCATTTGATTCAGCAAATAAACGTCATACTTCTTTTGCTTCAGTTTTTATTTTTCCATTAATTGATGATACCATAGAAATTGAAATTTCAAATTCAGAAATTTCATGGGAAACAATGAGATCCGGAGGAGCTGGTGGACAAGGAGTCAATAAATTAGAAACAGCTGTTAGATTAAGACATCATAAATCAGGATTAATTATTGAAAATTCAGAAACTAGATCTCAATTAGAAAATAAAGATAAAGCAATGCGATTACTTAAATCTAGATTATATGATATTGAATTAAAGAAAAGACAAAAAGAGAAGGATAAAATTGAAGGTTTAAAAAAATCTATTGATTTTGGTTCTCAAATTAGAAATTACGTAATGCATCCTTACAAGCTTGTAAAGGATCTAAGAACAAACAAAGAAACCTCTGATATTCATTCTGTATTAGATGGGAATTTAAATCAATTTATCAAAGAGTATTTAATGCAAAAAGGTAATAATAATGAAAATATATCACAATCCTAGATGTCAAATCAGTAGAAAAACACTTAAATTAATTTTAGATAAAGGTGTCAATCCTAAAATAATTCTTTACATGAAGAAAAAAATAGAAAAAGTGGAATTAGAAAATTTAATTAGAAAATTAAAAATTTCTCCAATCAATCTATTTAGAAAAAATGAGAAATTATTCAAAGAATTAAATATTTCAAAAATGAAAGATGATAAATTAATTAAAATTATGTTAGAAAATCCAAAATTAATCCAAAGGCCAATAGTTGAAATTGATGATAAAGCAATTATATGTAGACCTCCTGAAAAAATTAATTTCATTCTATAACTATGGATTGGTCAATTGATTTTGATATTGGTAAATATCCATTTGAAATTAATCACAATGATGAAATTTTTATGGTAGGTTCTTGCTTTTCTGCAAATATTTCCGAAAAATTAAAAAATTATAAGTTTAATGTTTTTGACAATCCATATGGAATAATATATAACCCAATATCTATTTTTAAAAGCCTTGATGATTCATTAACGAAAACAAATCCTGACAAAAAATTATTCATAAAAAAAGAAAATATTTTTTTGCATTATTCTTATCATTCTGTAATTAGAGGTAATTCAATATTGGATTTTAAAAATAAAATTAATGAAATACAAAATAAAGTTAGGGAAAAGTTAAAGAGGTCAAAACTATTAGTAATTACTTTTGGCTCTTCATATACATATATTTTTAAGAGTAATTCAACTATAGTTTCTAATTGTCATAAACAACCAAATTATTTATTTGAAAAATCTTTTATCCCGTCCTCTGAAATTATTAATCAATTTAACAATCTACAAAAAAAAATAATTAAGATAAATCCAAAAATAAAAATTATAATTTCTGTCAGTCCGTTAAGACATTTGAAAGATGGAATTATTGAAAATTCAGTTTCAAAATCTAATTTAATTATTTCAAGTCACTATTTAAAAAATAGTTATAGCAATGTATTTTATTTTCCATCATTTGAAATTATGAATGATGAATTGAGAGATTATAGATTTTATGAGTCAGATTTTATTCATCCGTCAAAAACTGCCGTAAAATATATTTTTGAAAAGTTCATAAAAACTCTTTTAGATAAAAATTCTTTGAATATTATAATTGAGTTAGAAAAATTATATAAAGATTTATCTCATTCCCCAATTATTGAAAAATCACTAACTTACAAGAACTTTTTACAAAACTCTCTAAGAAAAGCTGAGTTTTTAAAAAATAAAATAGATGTGTCTAATGAAATAAAAAAAATTAAAATTAAAATTAAAAACATATAAAAATATTATGAATTACAGAATTGAAAGAGATACAATGGGTGATGTAAAAGTTCCTAAAAATAGATATTGGGGAGCCCAAACTCAAAGATCTAAAGATAATTTTAAAATTGATTTAAAATCTCCAATGCCAATTGAAATCATTTATGCATATGCCATCTTAAAAAAAGCTGCTGCGCAAACAAACTCAGATTTAGGGGTACTATCGTTAAAAAAGTCTAAATTAATAAGTTTAGTTTGTGATGAAATATTGGAAGGAAAACATGATTTTGAATTTCCACTTGTTGTGTGGCAAACTGGTTCTGGAACTCAAACAAATATGAATATAAATGAAGTAATTGCAAATAGAGCTCATGTAATAAATGGTGGTGATATTAGTGATAAAGAAAAGATTTTACACCCAAATGATGATGTTAATAAATCTCAATCTTCCAATGATACATTCCCAACTGCAATGACTATTGCATCTTATAAAATTTTAGTCCAATCTGTTATTCCAAATCTTGAAAAACTATCTCAAGAGATAAAAAATAAATCAAAAAGTTTTATGAAAATTGTTAAGATTGGTAGAACTCATTTAATGGATGCCACTCCATTAACTCTTGGGCAAGAATTTTCATCTTATCATAGTCAACTTGAGTTTGGTATAAAATCGTTGAAGAATTCATTAATTCATCTATCTGAATTAGCGATTGGTGGTACAGCTGTTGGAACAGGTATAAATTCACCTGAGGGATACAGAAAATTAGTAATTGAGAAAATAAATAATTTTTCAAAACTTCCACTTAAACCGGCTACAAATTTGTTTGAATCAATATCATCGCATGATTCAATAGTTGAATCACATGCAGCTTTAAAAATGATTGCAATATCATTACATAAAATTGCAAATGATATAAGAATGTTAGCTTCTGGGCCAAGATCTGGTATAAGTGAAATTATTATCCCAACTAATGAGCCAGGATCTTCTATCATGCCTGGAAAAGTAAATCCAACTCAGTGTGAAGCTATTACCATGGTTTCATCTCAAGTAATTGGAAATGACACTACTATTTCATTTGCAGCTGCAAATGGTCATTATCAGCTCAATGCATTTAAACCAGTAATTATATCCAATTTTTTAAATTCGGCCAGACTAATTGCTGACGCATGTGAATCATTTAGGGTAAATTGCATAAAAGGAATTTTACCAAATTTTGAAGAAATTAAAAAAAATCTTAATAATTCCTTAATGTTAGTGACAGCTTTAAATAACAAAATTGGTTATGAAAAAGCTGCAGAAATAGCTAAGATGGCTTTTAAAAATGGAACTACTTTGAAAGAAGAATCTATAAATCTAGGTTATTTGACTGAAAAACAATTTGATAATTGGGTCAAACCACTAGAAATGTGTGGTTTAAAAGATGACTGATTTTAGAAATATAATCAATGAAGATATTCTAACATTAATTTATTTTTATGAAATAAACGATACATCTCAACCTGAAATTATTGTTCAGTTAAAAAAAATTAAAAAAAAATTAAAAAGAAAAATAAAAATAATATCTATTGATATTAATGAAAATTTTTTTTTAGGTGATAAATTACAAATAAAATCTACCCCAAAGTTCAAAATATTTAAAAAGCAAACACTAATTTGGGAACAAGATAAAATTGAATCAAGCGATGAATTCATTAATTTTTTTAATGAATTAACTTGATAACTCAGTCTTATTTAATTTTTCTAATAGTAAGTTATAGAAGTCAAATTCATCGTATTTGTTTACAATACTTAAACACCTATTATAAATTGATTTTGATTTTTGAATTTCTTGAATTATTGAAGACTTTTCTTTTTCGTTAAATTGGTTAAAGTAAAGTAGTTCTTTTTCCAGTTTGGATGACATCGTTTCAATGATTTCTCTAGCTTTCTTTATCTGATTACATTGATAATAATATTCAGCCATAGGTAACATGAAAAAGTTATACTCAACTTTTGAATGAGGCATTTCCTCAATACATTTATCAATAACTTGGACAGCTTTACTAGTGTCTCCCTCCAAAATAAGTTGACCTGCTAATCTAGCAAAAGAGTTTCGAATATTCATAACCAGCCTCAAGTTAGTTTCATCCATATATACTCCTTTTTGATTCATATTTCCGTAATCAAATTTATTCATTAAATTATTGTAAAGCTTTTTGCTATCAATTCTACCGATATTCCCTGAATTTGACTTAGTATATATTGGTACTAATTTATAAGCTAAACCTTCAAGTTGGAAGTAATCCCAGAGGTATGAATATGAATTTGCACTGTTACCAATTGTTATAGAAAAATAAATTGGTCTTTCCCACTTATTATTGTCAATTAAATCAATAATCATCATATGTCTTTTTTCTAATTGGTCAATATTTAAATTCCAATTTAATGAATTTAAAACAAGATTTGAATCAACTTCATTTATCGTCCCATTTTTAAAAATTATATTCCTGTCTACAGGAATACTTAATTTTTTTGTTAAAAAACGGACATATTCTTTCCCAAAATTAACTTTTGTTTCTTTTGTATCTTTCTGAATCCAATTGTTCATTTTTGAAATATTCCATCTTTGATCTCTTATTAAATTTCCGTTTCTATCCTTTAAGTTATCTCTAAAAATAGCAATATCTCTTGTACCTTGTTTATATAAATCATGAGGCATTTTAAATGGGACTCCTTTACCATTATATGCATCTCTTTTCATTTGATCAATGTACCAATCAGTATTCAAAAGTGATAAATTAACTACTCTTACATCTGTTCTGTAGTTTTCAACTTCTTGAACATACCATAAAGGAAAAGTATCATTGTCACCCATAGTAAATAGGATTGCATCAGGATCGCAAGAGTCAAGATAAGCTTTAGCGAAATCTCTGGCAGTATATCTATTTGATCTGTTATGATCGTCCCATCCTTCTTTAGCCATTAAACCTGGGATGAATATTAGACTCAATAAAAATGATAAGAAGATTGAAATATATTTATTAAAAATCATTTTCATGTAATCAATTATGCATATTAACCCAATTCCTATCCATATTGAAAAAGCATAAAAAGATCCCACATAGGCATAGTCTCTTTCTCTAGGTTGAAATGGATATTGATTAAGATAAACTACTATAGCAATTCCTGTAAATATAAAAAGTAAACTAACTATCCATGCATCTTTAGAGTTTCGTTTAAAGTGAAAAATTGATCCAATTAAACCAAATAAAAAAGGTAACATGTAAAAATGATTTCTTCCAGGATTATTTTTTAATCCAGGTGGTATTTTATCCTGGGGTCCAAGTCTTAATTCATCAAGAAATTTAATTCCCGTAAGCCATTGTCCCTCAAGAATAGATCCATGACTTTGTATATCATTTTGTCTTCCAGAAAAATTCCACATAAAGTATCTGAAATACATGTGGTTTAGTTGATAATTAAAAAAATATGATAAGTTTTCAATAAAAGAAGGTTTTTTACCTCTTCTACTTTTAATATTAGCCCATTCTTTATATGCTCTCACATGTCGATTGTCTCTACTCCACATTCTAGGGAAAAATCCTGAATGTTCTTTTTGAAAATTAGGAAAGTGATTTTTTCTGTTGTCAGAAATAATATATTTCCCTTTATTTTCATCTTTAACATATATAGGAGATCCATCAGAATATGGATTTCTTTGATCTAAACCTGCAGTGAAATATTGACCATAAAGTAGAGGTGTTGATCCATACTGTTCTCTGTTTAAGTAGGCTAAAAGACTGACAGCTTCTTCAGGATTATTTTCGTCAATTGGGGTATTAGCATTGGACCTTATCAAGAGTATTGTGAAAGAAGAGTAGCCGATCAATATGTAAGTTAAACCTAAAATGATACTATTTGAGTTGTATAAATCGTTTTCACTAGTCTTTTTTAAACCATAGTAAATCATGAAAATAATTGCAGAAATAAAAAAGATTGTTCCACTATTAAAAGGTAAACCAAAATTGTTAACAAAAACTCTTTCAATTATACCTAACCATTTCACTATTTGTGGAATTAATCCAAAAAATATGAAGCCTAATATTAATATTGAAATTAATCCAGTTAAGATAAAACCTCTGGTATCAACTTTATACTTTTTAAAATAATAAACATAAACTATGGCTGGTATAGCTAGTAAATTTAACATATGAACACCAATAGATAAGCCAATTAAATAACAAATGAGAATTAACCATCTATTTGCATAGTCCCCCTGTGAATCATATTCAGCTTCCCATTTCAATACTGACCAAAAAACTATAGCTGTGAAAAAAGAAGACATAGCATATACTTCACCTTCAACTGCAGAGAACCAAAAAGAATCAGAAAACGTGTAAGCTAAAGAGCCTAGAATTCCTGAAAATATAATTATAAATATATCAGAATTACTTTTTGGTTCACCAATTATTTTTTTCCCAAATGAGGTTATAGTCCAAAAAAGGAACATAATGGTCAAGGCTGAAAACGAAGCAGACATAAAATTAATCATGTATGCTACCTTAGTAGTATCTCCAAAAGCAAAATTGGAGAAAAAATTTCCAAGTAATAAAAATGTTGGAGCACCAGGCGGATGACCAACTTGTAGTTTATATGCAGTTGCAATATATTCACCACAGTCCCAAAAACTTGTTGTGGGTTCAAGTGTGAGTACATAAACTATTAGTGCAACTAGAAATAATAGCCATCCAAATAGATTATTTATTTTTTGATAAAACATTCTTTTATTTTTGAAGTTTTTGAATTAATATTGCGAATTTAAAAAAAAAAAATATTTGATTTGTAAATTTTAAATTTCTTTAAATTTTTTTTAATAATTTATTAAAATTATGAAAATTAAGATACTTTTGTAAAAATTATGTCCCATGGTGTAACTGGCAACACGTCTGGTTTTGGTCCAGAAGAGTCTAGGTTCGATCCCTAGTGGGACAACTACAAATAATCGAAATAAACATTTATTTAAATTACTTCTAAATTTAGTTAGTTGTCTAAAAAGTGTATATTTGCATATGATGGAGGGGGCTAATGTCCCCTTTTTCTATAGTATGAACGTAATGTTTGATTGTTTTACAAATATGAATGAAAAAAATAAAAAATGGAAAATTTAGCCCTAATTGATTCATTTTCTGAGTTTAAAGATGATAAAAATATAGATAGAGTAACTTTGATGGGTATAATCGAAGATATTTTTAGAAATATGATTATAAAAAAGTTTGGAAGTGATGATAACTTTGATATTATAGTTAATCCTGACAAGGGAGATCTTGAAATTTGGAGAAATAGAATCATAGTTGAGGACGGAAAAGTAGTAGATGAAAATGCCGAAATATCTTATTCAGAAGCTATAAAAATTGAACCAGACTTTGAGGTTGGTGAAGAGGCTTCAGAAGAAGTTAATTTGATTGATTTTGGTAGAAGAGCCATATTATCTCTAAGACAAAATCTAGTTTCTAGAATTCAAGAGCACGATAACACAGAACTTTATAATAAATACAAAGGATTAGTCAATGAAATTATTTCGGGAGAAGTTCATCATATAAGACACAGAGAAGTAATCATAATTGATGATATGGACAACGAGGTTATTTTGCCAAAAGATCAACAAATTAAATCTGATTTTTTTAGAAAAGGAGATACAGTAAGAGGGGTAGTTAAAGAGGTTCAGCTCAGAGGAATGAAGCCTAGAATTATTCTATCAAGAACCTCTCCAAAATTTTTAGAAGCTCTTTTTGAACTTGAAATACCTGAAGTTTCTGATGGATTAATAACTGTTAAAAAAGTTGAAAGAATACCTGGTGAAAAGGCAAAAGTAGCAGTTGAGTCATATGATGAACGAATTGATCCAGTTGGAGCTTGTGTTGGTATGAAAGGTTCAAGAATCCATGGAATCGTCAGAGAATTAGGAAATGAAAATATTGATGTCATAAATTATACTGATAATATATCATTATTTATATCCAGAGCATTAAGTCCAGCAAAGATTTCATCAATTGATTTAGATAATGACAACAAAAGAGCTGAAGTTTATCTTAAACCAGATCAGGTATCTCTTGCAATAGGCAGAGGTGGAAGTAATATCAGATTAGCTGCAGCTTTATCAGAATTTGAAATTGATGTATATAGAGATGTTGATGATGATTCAGAGGATGTAAATTTATCTGAGTTTATTGATGAAATTGAAGATTGGATAATTGATGAGTTAAAAGCAATTGGTTGTGATACTGCTAAGTCAGTACTTGAATTGTCAACTGAAGAACTCGTGACACGAACAGATTTAGAAGAGGAGACAATTAAAGAAATTCACCAGATTTTAAAATCTGAATTTGAAGATTAAATTAAAAAAAATTAATAAATGAGACTAAGTAAAGTTGCAAAAGAATTAAATGTTGGTATATCTAATATTGTAGTTTTTTTATCATCAAAAGGAATTGAGATTGATGCTAGACCTAACACAAAGATTTCAATCGAAGCATATGATGTTTTAAAAAAGGAATTTAGTGCTGATTTTGAAGAACATAAAAAATCTGAAAAGATAGCACAAGCAAGAAGAGTCGAGCAAGAAGCCATCAAAGCTGAGTCAATCAAAAAAAATATACAAGAACAAAACGTTATAAAAGCCAAAAGTACAATTACTGCTCCCAAACTTGTTGGTAAAATTGATTTACATTCTGATGAGAAATTAAAAATTAAATCATCTAAAGATAAGTCAAATCAAGAAAAAAAATCTGACAAGGAAACATCAATTCAGGATGCTAAAATAAAACCAGTTGATAAAGTTAATAATGACAGTAAAAAAAATAACCTAAATAATGATATTGAAAGTTCAACTAATTCTAAGGTTAGTTCAGATTCAGTTGATAATTCTGAAAAAAATTTAATTCAAAATCAAGGAAATAATATTCCTGATTTTTCTAGAGCTAAAAACACACTAAGTGGACCGAAACTTACTGGAGAAGTTATTGATTTAACCAAATTTCAAAAGTCTGAAAAAAAGAAAATTGCTTCATCAACAAACATATCAGGGAAACATAATGATAAAAAGAAGAGAAAAAGAATTTTTCAAAATCTTAATAAAGCTTCAAATAGTAAAATTAAAAATACTAAAAATACAAACAACAGTTCCAAAAATTCCTCACCAGAACCCTCCGATGAAGAAATTCAAAAAAAGATAGCAGAGACACTCGATAAACTTACTAATAAAGGTAAGTCAAAGGGAGCTAAACATAGAAAATCAAAAAGAGAAGAAAGAAAAGAACAAGACGCCAAAGAACAAATTTTAGCGGATAATGCTAGTAAAGTGATAAAAGTAACTGAGTTTGTTACAGTTAGTGAACTTGCAACTTTAATGAATGTTCAGGTAAATGAAATTATTTCTTCATGTATGATGTTGGGAATTATGGTAACTTTAAATCAAAGATTAGATGCTGAAACTTTAACAATTGTCGCATCTGAATTTGAATATGATGTTGAATTTGTTAGCGCAGAAGTTCAAGAGGCTATTGAAGAATTTAAAGATGATCCATCAAATTTAATATCTAGATCTCCAATTGTAACTGTAATGGGTCATGTAGATCATGGAAAGACATCTTTATTAGACTACATTAGAGAAGCAAATGTAATTGCAGGAGAGGCTGGAGGTATCACTCAGCATATTGGGGCCTATGATGTCAGGTTAAAAAGCGGAAAACATATAACATTTATAGATACTCCAGGTCACGAAGCTTTTACTGCAATGAGAGCTAGAGGAGCTCAAATTACAGATATTGCTATAATAGTAATAGCTGCTGATGATAAAGTTATGCCACAAACAAAAGAAGCAATTTCTCATGCTCAAGCAGCCAACGTTCCAATAGTATTTGCAATAAACAAAGTTGATAAGACTACAGCTAATCCTGACAAAATTAAAGAAGAATTGTCATCTATGAACCTTCTTGTTGAAGATTGGGGGGGGAAATTCCAATCACACGATGTTTCCGCTAAAAATGGACTCGGGGTAGAGGACTTACTTGAAAAAGTTTTGTTAGAAGCTGAAATTTTAGAGTTAAAAGCTAATCCATCGAGACTTGCATCAGGTTCTATAATTGAGGCTTCATTAGATAAAGGAAAAGGTTTTGTAACAACAATTTTAGTTCAAAATGGTACATTAAATCTAGGTGATTTTTTAATTGCTGGACACTTTACAGGTAAAGTTAAAGCAATGTTCAACGAAAGAGGTGTTAATATTGATTCTGCAGGCCCATCATCTCCTGTTAGTATCCTAGGATTGACTGGAGCTCCTCAGGCTGGAGATAATTTCAATGTAATGATTGATGAGAGAGAAGCTAAGTCAATTGCTCTAAAAAGAACTCAATTACAAAGAGAGCAAAGTATCAGAACTCAAAAGCATTTAACATTAGATGAAATCGGAAGAAGGTTAGCTCTAGGAGATTTTAAAGAATTAAATATTATTTTAAAGGGTGACGTTGATGGATCTATTGAAGCACTTTCTGATTCCTTGCAAAAGTTATCTACTGATTCGATTCAAGTAAATATAATTCACAAAGCAGTTGGACAAATATCTGAGTCAGATATTTTATTAGCTACTGCATCGGATGCAATTGTTGTAGGCTTTCAAGTTAGACCGTCATTATCTGCTAGAAAGTTAGCCGAAAAAGAACAAATTGATATAAGATTATACTCTATAATTTATGATGCAATAAATGAAGTTAAAGAAGCCATGGAAGGAATGCTTTCGCCAGATACAAAAGAAAGTATTATATGTAATATAGAAGTTAGAGAAATTTTTAAAATTTCTAAAGTTGGAAGCGTAGCAGGATGTTATGTTTTAGATGGTAAAATTAATAGAAAATCAAATATAAGAGTAATTAGAGATGGAGTTGTAATTTACACTGGTATTTTGGGATCATTAAAAAGATTTAAGGATGATGTAAAAGAGGTTTCTAAAGGTTATGAATGTGGATTAAATGTTGAAAAATTTAATGATATCAAAGTTGGGGATATAATTGAAGGATATGAAGAAGTAGAAGTTAAAAGATCACTATAAATTTGATATATCTATGTTTTCCTCGTAAATAAAAGAGTTTTTAAAGTTTTTTTTGATTTTTGGAAATATCTTTAGTGCCTCTAATTTAGTCCTGAAATAATCAGTTTTCGTTTTGAAATATGGTTGTTCGTAAGTGTTCATTGTTAAAATCTTTGGAAATATTTTTTTAAACTTGTTTTCAACATTGATAGATTCATTTCTGTTTCCAGAATATAACTGAATTCTATAAATTTTAATAGTTTTTTTTGATAATTGAGAATGAATGATAAGTAAGCTGTCAAGTTTATCTGTTTCAATAAAATTAATTTTATTGTTTTGAGATTGAGCTAGAAATCTCGTAAATAAAAAAAATATTAAAATTGAAAATCTCATCATAGTTTAAAAAATTTTAGCTAATTTAAAAAAAACTATAGAAATTAAAATTAATTATTTAGAATCGTTATAAATAAAAAAAATATTTAAAAAATAATTAACTAATATACTCAAAACCATTTATGAATGTATTATTTTTGCAATGTATTATTTTTGTGTAGCAAAAGTGAAAATTGCGAGTATTGATATGTTTAAAAACTATAATTTACATTTTACTCTTTTAATATCTTTTTTAATAACAAATTTCTCGTTTGTTTCATCTCAAGATATTGAATTAGGTGAAAGTTTATTTTCCTCAAACTGTGCTTCCTGTCATTATGTTGGTCCTGAAGAAAAAAAATTAATTGGGCCTGGTTTAGGTTCACATACAATTGATAAATACTCAAAAGACTGGCTATACTCTTGGATTAAAAATTCCTCTGAGTTAATTGCTTCAGGTGATGAGTTGGCCGTTGCTGTATACGAAGAATATAATAAACTTCAGATGACTGCTTTCCCTCAATTTTCTAACGAAGATATTGACAATATTTTAGCTTATGTTCAGGTTAGACCAGAAGAAGTCATACTATCATCAAATGAAGATTTAATTGATAATGTATCTGATAATAGTTTTTCCTCTGAATCAATATTTGTTTTCATTACATCATTAATAATACTTTTTTCATGTTTATTGACTTTAATCAAAGCAAAGAATTTATTAAAGATTTCAAGAGGTCAAAAACCTATTAATATTTTTAGTGGTATCAATAATTTTATTAAATCCAATCCTGCTATCATAGTTTTTTTCTCAATTTTTGTAATTTTATTTTGTCTAAAAACAATTTGGGATGGATTATTAACTGTTGGGGTTCAGCAAGGTTACCAACCTACTCAACCAATAGCCTTTTCCCACAAGCTTCACGCAGGTATGAACGGTGTTGATTGTAATTATTGTCATTCCGGAGCAAGACATAGTAAATCGGCACTAATACCATCAGCTAATGTTTGTATGAATTGTCATACTTACATTAATGAAGGGCAAATTTCAGGTAAAACTGAGATTGCTAAAATCTATGCTGCGATTGGATTTGATCCAGAAACAAGAACTTATATTGACAATTATATTCAAAAACCCATTAAGTGGGTTAGGATTCATAATTTACCTGATTTAGCCTATTTTAATCATGCTCAGCATGTCAATGCAGGTGGTTTAGAATGTCAAACATGTCACGGACCAATTGAAGAAATGGAAGTTGTAGAACAATATTCCCCTTTAACCATGGGTTGGTGTATTGAGTGTCACAGGGAGGAAAAAGTGAATACTGATAACGATTATTACCATGAAATGAACAAAAAATGGGTTGAAAAGTACCATGGAGAAGATATTAATGTCAATAATATTGGTGGTTTAGAATGTGGAAAATGTCACTATTAACATATTAATTATATGATTAAAAAGAAAAAATATTTTAAAAGTCTAGATCAATTGAAAGAAAATTCAGTTGTTTCTAAAATTCATGAGAAGGAGTTCATTGAAAAATTACCAAATGATTTACTATCCATGAATAATACTTCTAAATCCGATTCAACTCATACAAGAAGAGATTTTTTGAAAATGGTCGGTTTTACAACTGCTGCTGCTTCATTAGCAGCTTGCGAGGCTCCCGTTAAAAATATTATTCCTTATGTAGTAAAACCAGAAGAAATTGTACCTGGAATAGCTAATTGGTATGCATCAAGTTTCTATGATGGGCATGATTTTGCTAGCCTTCTAGTTAAAACTAGAGAAGGACGACCAATATTTTTAAAATCTAATGATAAATGTAGCTTAGGTGGAGTTTCTGCCAGGGTTCAAGCCTCAGTTTTAAATTTATATGATAATAATAGGTTGAAGAATCCTAAAAAAAATGGAAAAACTATTTCTTGGAAAAAATTAGATGAAGAAATAATTTTTAAACTTAAAAAAATAAAAAATGAAAATAGAAAGATTGTTTTATTGTCATCTTCTATAATTTCACCAACTACTAATGAAATAATCAATCAATTTAAAAAAGAATATAATTCCTCTCATGTAGTCTATGATCCAGTTTCTTCTTCTGGAATATTAGATGCAAACAAAATAATGTTTGGATTAAGGAAACTGCCTACTTACAGGTTTGATTTATCTGAAACTATTGTTTCTTTTGATGCAGACTTTTTAGGAGATTGGATAGATTCAGGACATGGAAGAGATTATGCAAAGAATAGAAATCCAGAAAATAAAACCATGTCTACTCATTTCCAGTTTGAATCTATTCTCTCTCTAACTGGAGCAAATGCTGATTTCAGATCTCCGATTAAAGCTTCTAAGATTGGAGAGGCTTTGGTTAACTTATATAATATTATTGCTCTTAAGTCAAATAATAAAATATATGATGTTAATAGATCTCCAAATCAAGAAATGTTAACTAAAGCAGCAAATAGTTTATGGAAAAATCGTGGAAAATCTATAATTGTATCTGGAATAAATGATGTTAATATCCAATTGATTGTTAATAAAATTAATCAAATACTTGGGAATTACGACAAAACTATAAATTTATCTAATTTTTCAAACCTTAAACAAGGAGATGATAATGATCTATTGAATCTTTTAGAAGATCTCAGAGAGAATAAAGTTGGTGCTATAATTAATCTAGATGTTAATCCAGTTTACAATCTTTCATCTGCAAAAGATTTCCAAAAATATCTCAAAAATGTTGAACTTAAAATATCAATTAGTGAGAAAATGGATGAGACAGCATCTTTAATGGATTATGTTTGTCCAAAAAATAATTATCTTGAAAGCTGGGGAGATTGCAATCCTTATTCTGGAATTTTTACTTTAATTCAGCCAACTATTAATAAACTTTTTAATACTAGACAGCTAGAATCAATTTTGATGAAGTGGTCCAAATTAGGTCTTGATTATTACAGTTATTTAAAATCTTTTTGGAAAAAAAATATATTAGGTGATAAGTCTTGGAATACTACTCTTCATGATGGATTCCTAAATAATCCAAATGATTACAAAAAATTATTAGAACTATCTCAATCTGAAGTTAGTGATATATTTGGTAAAAACGGGAATTCAGTATCTATTGATTCATCAATTAAAAAAGTTTTATTAAATAATAATCAAAATAGTATAGATTTAATATTATATTCTAAGACTGCTATTGGAAGTGGAAAGTTTGCCAATAATCCTTGGCTTCAAGAATTGCCTGATCCAATATCAAAAACAACTTGGGATAATTATCTAACTATTTCTCCTAGATTTGCGAAAGAGCTTGGACTGAGTAATGAAAATACTTCTAATGGAGCATTAAATGGAGATGTTGTATCCATAAAATCAAATAATATTTCACTAGAGGTCCCTGTTCTAATTCAACCTGGCCAGGCCTACAGCACTTTAGGTTTAGCAATTGGTTATGGAAGAAAGGGTATAGGGGATGCTGCTGAGAATGTAGGAGTAAATGCATATGTTTTTATGAAAAATTTTAATTCTTATCAAATTGTTGATGAGATTAAAAAAATAAATAATAAAACTCACGAATTTGCGTGTACCCAACTACATCATACCATGATGGGTAGAGATAATATTGTTAAAGAAACACTTTTATCTAATTATTTAAAAAACCCAAAATCTGGTAATCCTGAACTTTTTTTAGAAACGCATGAAGGACCTCAAAAACCTAAAAATATTACTTTATGGAACGAACACGATAGAGATGTCCATTGGTGGAATTTATCAATTGACTTAAGTAAGTGTATCGGATGTGGAGCATGTGTAATTGCATGTCATTCAGAGAATAACGTTCCAGTAGTTGGAAAAGAAGAAATTAGAAAATCCAGAGATATGCATTGGTTAAGAATTGATAGATATTATTCTAGTGACATGAATGAAAATATTGCTGAAAGTCAAGGGAAATCAACAATTAGAAAATTTTTAGATATGGAAGTCCCCTCAAAATCTGAAAATTTAGAAGTCGTTTTTCAACCTGTTATGTGTCAACATTGTAACCATGCACCTTGTGAGACAGTTTGCCCTGTAGCAGCGACTACCCATTCAAGAGAAGGTTTAAATCATATGACTTATAATAGATGTATTGGAACAAGGTACTGTGCAAACAATTGTCCATACAAAGTTAGAAGATTTAATTGGTTTAATTACTCAGAAAACGATAAGTTTGACTTTAACATGAATAATGATTTAGGAAAAATGGTTCTGAATCCAGATGTCACTGTCAGAGGAAGAGGGGTGATGGAAAAATGTTCAATGTGTATTCAAAATATTCAAAAAGCTAAGCTTGAAGCAAAAAAACAAAATAGAAAATTAAGTGATGGTGAAGTTGATTGTGCCTGTGAAACTGCTTGTGACACTGGAGCATTGGTATTTGGTGATGTACTTAATAAAAAAAGTAAAATATATTCTGAGACAAAAAATCCTAGATCCTACCATTTACTTGAAGAACTCAATACTAAACCTTCTGTCTGGTATCAAACTAAGGTAAGAAATAAATAAAAAATAATGTACAAAGAATCTGAAATAAGAGAACCTTTAATTTTAAATAATAAATCATTGCATGACATTACCAATGATATTGCAGCTCCAATTGAAGGTACTGCAAATAAGTGGTGGTGGGGCTTATTCTTATTTTCTTTAATGACTTTCTTATGGGGAGCAGGTTGCTTGGCATATACTGTTGGAACAGGAATTGGAGTTTGGGGACTTAATAAAACTGTTGGATGGGCATGGGATATAACTAATTTTGTTTGGTGGGTAGGAATTGGACATGCTGGAACATTAATATCAGCTGTATTACTTCTATTTAGACAAAAGTGGAGATTATCTATTAATAGATCTGCAGAAGCTATGACAATTTTTGCTGTTGTACAAGCTGGTCTTTTCCCCTTATTCCATATGGGTAGACCTTGGTTAGCTTATTTTGTTTTTCCTTTACCTAACACTTATGGTTCATTATGGGTTAATTTTAACTCACCTTTGCTATGGGACGTATTTGCTATTTCGACATATTTAACAGTTTCTCTAGTTTTTTGGTATATGGGCTTAATTCCTGATTTTGCAATGATTCGAGATAGAGCAGTTAAACCTATTTCAAAAAAAATATATGGTATATTATCATTTGGATGGTCCGGTAGAGCTAAGCATTGGCAAAGGTTTGAGGAGTTATCTCTTGTTTTAGCTGGGCTTGCCACTCCTTTAGTATTATCTGTTCATACTATTGTATCAATGGATTTTGCAACTTCAGTTATTCCAGGTTGGCACACAACAATTTTCCCGCCATATTTTGTTGCCGGCGCAATTTTTTCAGGTTTTGCGATGGTTCAAACACTTCTGTTAGTAATGCGAAAAGTTGTAAATATGGAATCATATATTACTATCAAGCATATAGAATATATGAATATTGTAATTATGGTTACTGGTTCAATTGTAGGTGTTGCATATATTACTGAACTCTTTATAGCATGGTATTCTGGTGTTGAATATGAACAGTATGCTTTTTTAAATAGAGCTACAGGTCCTTATTGGTGGGCATATTGGTCAATGATGACTTGTAATGTTTTTTCTCCACAATTAATGTGGTTTAAAAAGTTAAGAACTAATATTGCATTTACCTTTTTTATATCTATAGTAGTTAATATTGGGATGTGGTTTGAAAGGTTTGTAATTATAGTTACCTCTCTTCATAGAGACTATTTACCATCTTCTTGGTCTATGTTTTCCCCAACATTTGTTGATATTGGATTCTTTGTTGGGACTATTGGTTTTTTCTTTGTGTTATTTTTACTTTATGCTAAAACCTTTCCAGTTATAGCTCAAGCGGAGCTAAAAACAATTGTTAAATCTTCAGGTTCTCAATACAAAAAATAATTAGAATTATGGATTACAAAACAATATATGGTATTTACAATGATGATGATACACTTTTAAGTGCTGTAAAAAAAATTAGAGGTGAAGGTATTTCTATAAGTGAAGTATATTCTCCTTTTCCAATCCATGGATTAGATAAAGCTCTTGGTCTTAAAGATACCAGGTTGGCAGTTACTGCTTTTTTATATGGTCTTACTGGATTGAGTCTTGGTTTACTAATGATGTGGTATATGAATATTCAGTCTTGGCCAATGAATATAGGAGGAAAACCAAGCTTTAGTTTATTACAAAATTTACCCTCTTTTATTCCTGTAGCGTTTGAATGTACTGTGTTTTTTGCAGCTCATTTAATGGTAATAACATATTTAATGAGATGTAAATTATATCCAGGTTCATCTAATAAAAGCCCTGATCCTCGAACTACAGATAATATGTTTTTAATGGAGATAATTGTTAAAGCTGATGAAAAAAAAATATACAAATTATTAGAACAAACTGGAGCAGTAGAAGTAAATGAAAAAGTTTAAACAAATGACTGACATAATTAAATTATTTTATTCAACTTTCATTGATAATAAATTTATCATTTTATTTTCAATTATCAGTATATTCATTATTGCTTGTGGAGCAGATGGTAATCACCCAGGATATCAGTACATGCCAGATATGTACGAATCTCCTTCATATGAGACAAATTCTTCAAATCCAGTATTTAAAAATAACTCCACTTCTCAATACTTACCTAAAAATTCAATACCTAGAGGATTTGTCCCTTTTGATTTTGATAATACCCTTGATGATTATTTAAGAGCTGGAAATACCTTAGTTAATCCCATATCTTACTCCGAAACCGTCTTATCAGAGGGAAAACAATTATTTGAAATGTTTTGCGCTCATTGTCATGGTAAAGAGGGTAATGGTAAAGGAAGTATAAATCACCCAGTTTACAGTGCAGTTCCCTCTTATTCTGATTCAATTACTCCAAGAAGGTCTGGTGAACCAATGAATAAATTAAAATCAGGACATATATTTCACTCTCTTCACTACGGATTAAATGCCATGGGCCCTCATGCAAGTCAATTATCTCAAGAAGAAAGATGGAAAATTGTTCACTATGTTCACAAATTACAAAAGAATACTAATGATTAATATTTCGAATTAAAAAATGTATAGAATAAATAAAAATATAAACCTTATTTTGATTTCATTAATGTTTCTGGGTGCCTTGTCTTTAACCTATGGTTTTTTTCAAGGTAGAATGCACTTAACTGAATCTGAAATTTCAAAAGTAATCTCTGATCATATTACTGAAAATAAAGTAAAAATAAATATGAATACAGATTCTATACACCATGATAATTCAAATTACTCAGAAAATAAAAGTCATCATAAACATAATATACATTCCAGTCATGAGGTAAGTCAAGAGCAATTGGATTTGATAAAATATGTTGAAAATTATTTTAAAATTAAATTCACTAATTCTGAAAAAATACATGCAAAAAATTTAGAACATATCATACATATCACTGAACATGCACTTCATGCTAAAAGTCAAAGACCCTGGTCAAGTTTACTTACTGCAACATTATTATTCTTTGGAGCATCATTATTAACTATTTTTTTTCTTGCTTTACAATATGTAGCCGAAGTAGGTTGGTCTGTGATTTTAAAAAGAGTATTCATGGCAATTGGTTCATTTTTACCTTATTCCGCGATTTTTCTTCTAATAATTTTTACAACTTCACACTTTCATCTTTTTGGTAATCATACTTACCATTGGATGGCAGAGGGAATCATGAATCCCGAAAGTAATAATTATGATAAAATTATTGCTGGTAAAGAAGCTTATTTAAATTTTCCTTTTTTCATTTTACGATTTCTAATTTTCTTTCTAGTTTGGATTTTTTTATTTAACAAACTAAAGAATCTTTCTTTAGAAGAAGATTTAAAAGGAGGTAATAATTATTATTTTTCAAGCAGAAAGTTCTCCGCAATTTTTATAGTTTTTCTAGGAGTTAGTTCTTCTATGTTATCATGGGATTGGATAATGTCAATTGATACTCATTGGTTTTCAACCCTTTTTGGATGGTACGTTACTTCAAGCATGTTTGTAACAGCAATGTTGATGATTCTATTTTTCACTATGCATCTTAAAAATAATGGATATTTAGAACATGTAAATACAAGTCATATTCATGATATTGGAAAGTTTATTTTTGGTTTTAGTATTTTTTGGACTTATCTTTGGTTTGCACAATTTTTATTGATTTGGTACGCAAATATACCTGAAGAAGTTACTTATTATATGGCAAGATTTGATGATTACAAAATTCCTTTTTTTACAGCATTTGTATTAAACTTTTTATTTCCTATCTTGTTATTAGTTAGTAGGTATTCAAAGAGAATTCCTGGTTTTTTAACCTTCGTCAGTGTATTTATTTTACTTGGTCATTATCTAGATTTTTTTGTTATGATTATGCCTGGAACTGTAGGTTCCCACTGGAATATTGGAATTGTTGAAGTTGGTACTTTTTTAGGAATGGGAGGGTTATTTACTAAAGTAATTTTAAATAGCTTATCTAAAATTAATTTAGTACCTAAAAATCATCCAATGATAGAAGAAAGTAAAAATTTTCACATTTAGTATGAAGTAAGATTTAATTTATGATTAATTTTTTGATTTTAATTTCTTTAATAGTAGTATTAATAACTTTATCCCAAATTATTAGAATTTTTGAAATATCTAACAAAATAAAAAATTCTAGAGAATCAGATATCACATACAAAGATAATGATAGACAAGGTAAGTTATTGTTAACATTTGGATTCCTTTTTATAGCTTCTTTTTTCCTCATGAATGCTAAGTGGACAAAATCCTTACTTCCGATTTCTGCCTCTGAACATGGTCACGAAATTGACTTATTAATGAATATTTCTTTGGGGCTAATAATTATTGTTTTTTTGATCCTTCAGCCAGTGTTATTTTATTTTTCGTATAAATATAGAGGTGTTAAAAATAGAAAAGCGCTTTTTATAACTCATAACAATAAAGCTGAAATCATTTGGACTATTATCCCAGGTATAGTTTTAACTGTTTTAATTATATATGGGCTTCAAACTTGGTCTAAAGTCATGGATAGATCTAATATTGATGATGCACTTGTAATAGAGGTTTATGGAAGGCAGTTTGATTGGACTGCAAGGTATGCAGGTGAAGACAATTTTTTGGGAAATGCAAATGTTAGATTTATTTCTGATGCAAATATTCTAGGAGTAATTTCCAATGATTCATACAAAAGTCAAATTTTTAACATTAATAAAAAAATTGATAAATTGAAAAATCAAATTTCTGGAGAAAAAAATTACATTAAAAAAAATCAGTTGTCAAAACGCTATGAAAAAATGATTTCAAAAAAATTAAGATTTTCAACTTTAAAAGAAAAAACTCCCAAAGACCTTTTAAAAGCAGCTGATGATGATATAGTTGTGAGAGAAATTCACTTACCTGTAAATAAGAAGATACACATGAAATTTAGGGCTCAAGATGTAATCCACTCTGCCTATATGCCCCATTTTAGAGTTCAAATGAATTGTGTACCAGGAATGAATACTGATTTTGTTTTCAGACCAACATTAACTACAGAAGAAATGAGAAAAGAAGTTAAAAATGAAGATTTTGATTATGTGTTGCTTTGTAATAAAGTTTGTGGTGGAGCTCATTATAATATGCAAATTAAAATTATTGTTGAATCAGAAGAAAAATTTAATCAATGGATTTCGGGACAAACGAAGTTCGCATTAAGTTACCTAAATTAAATTTTAAATATGTCAGAAAATCATAATCATTCGGAAAATTTTTTTTCAAAATACATATTTTCTATTGATCATAAAATGATTGCTAAACAATTTCTAATAACTGGAATGACAATGGGAATTATTGCAATGGTCATGTCAGCTTTATTCAGACTTCAATTAGCTAATCCAGGAGAGCCAAACCAAATTCTTTCCTTTTTTTTAGGAGATTGGGCACAGGGAGGTGTAATGGATCCAAATATGTATCTTGCTTTAGTTACAATTCATGGTACTCTCATGGTTTTTTTCTTGCTTACAGGAGGACTTAGTGGTACATTCGCTAATTTATTAATTCCCCTTCAAATAGGAGCAAGGGATATGGCTTCAGGTTTCATTAATGCCCTTTCATACTGGTTTTTTTTCCTTTCTTCTATTATTATGTTATCCTCTTTATTTGTTGAGTCAGGTCCTGCTTCTGGAGGATGGACAATATATCCGCCTTTGAGTGCTGTTCCTCAAGCCATGCCAGGGTCAGGTTTAGGAATGACTTTGTGGTTAATTTCTATGACATTATTTATTGTATCTTCTTTACTTGGTGGATTAAATTATATTGTCACAATTTTAAATTTAAGAACAAAAGGTATGACTATGGCAAGAATGCCCTTGACAATGTGGGCAATTTTTATGACTGCAATATTAGGAGTACTTTCATTTCCTGTTCTTGTTTCAGCTGTTCTCCTTCTTGTATTTGATAGAAGTTTTGGAACAAGTTTTTATCTTTCAGATATAATGATCCAAGGTGAAGTTTTAGCTAATAGTGGGGGTTCTCCTGTTTTATTTGAGCACTTATTTTGGTTTTTAGGTCATCCTGAAGTATATATAGTTTTATTACCTGCACTAGGTATCACTTCTGAAGTGATTGCTACAAATTCAAGAAAACCAATTTTTGGCTACAGAGCAATGGTTGGTTCAATTTTTGCAATTGGTTTTTTATCCTTTATCGTTTGGGCTCATCACATGTTTATATCAGGTATGAGTCCATTTTTGGGTTCAGTTTTTACATTTACCACATTATTAATTGCAATTCCTTCTGCAGTCAAAGCTTTTAATTACCTTGCAACCTTATGGAAGGGTAATTTGCAGTTTACTCCTGCTATGTTGTTTTCCATAGGATTAGTCTCGACATTCATAACTGGTGGGCTTACTGGACTTATACTTGGTGATAGTGCTCTTGATATTAATGTCCATGATACATATTTTGTTGTTGGTCATTTTCATATAGTTATGGGATTATCTGCAACTTTTGGAGCATTTGCAGGGATATATCACTGGTTCCCAAAAATGTATGGAAGAATGATGAACAAAACCTTGGGATATATTCATTTTTGGTTAACAATTGTTTGTGCATATGGAGTATTTTTTCCAATGCACTATTTAGGTCTTGCTGGTTTACCAAGAAGATATTACAGCAACACAGCGTTCCCGATGTTTGATGATTTGGTCAATATTAATTCAGTAGTTACTTTTTTTGCTGCAACTGCTGCAATTGTTCAGTTGATTTTCTTATTTAATTTTATTTATAGTATCTTTAGAGGAGAGAGAGCTGTTATGAATCCATGGAAGTCGAATACATTAGAATGGACTACACCAGTTGAAAGAATCCACGGAAATTGGCCTGGTAAAATCCCGCAAGTATACAGATGGGCATATGATTACAGCAAACCAGGTTCAGAAAAAGATTTTATTCCTCAGAATATTCCTCTTAAAAGTGATGAATCAGAGTCATTATAATTGTAAGTATAAATAAAAGTAATTTAAAATGGAAGATAATTTAAACTCAGAGGAAAAAGAATTTGAGGTTAAATTACGTCCTGCTTTTTTTAAAGATTTTTCTGGACAAAAAAAAATTATTGATAACTTATCTATTTTTGTCAAAGCAGCTAATCAAAGAGATGATTCACTTGATCATGTATTACTCCATGGCCCACCAGGTTTGGGAAAAACAACTTTAGCTTCAGTTATATCTAATGAATTAGGAGTAAATATTAAAGTTACCTCAGGTCCTGTTCTTGATAAACCAGGAGATCTTGCTGGATTACTTACAAGTCTAGCTGAAAGAGATGTATTATTTATTGACGAAATTCATAGGTTATCTCCAGTAATTGAAGAGTATTTGTATTCAGCAATGGAGGATTACAAAATAGATATATTAATTGAATCTGGACCAAATGCAAGATCAGTACAGATAGATTTAAATCCTTTTACTTTAATTGGAGCTACTACAAGATCTGGATTGTTAACGTCTCCGCTAAGAGCTCGTTTTGGAATTAATTGTAGGTTAGAATATTACAATAATCAATTGTTATCTAGTATAATAAAAAGATCTTCTAAAATATTAAACATTTCAATTTTAGATTTATCTGCTGGAAAAATTGCATCTAGAAGCAGAGGTACCCCTAGAATTGCCAATTCTTTATTAAGGAGGGTAAGAGATTTTGCTCAAATAAAGGGTAATGGTAAAATTGATAATGAAATTACCGATTATGCCTTAAAAGCTTTAAAAGTTGATTTAAAGGGACTAGATGAAATGGATTTATCAATTTTGAAAACAATTATTAATAAATTTAATGGAGGTCCTGTTGGTATTTCAACAATTGCAACAGCAGTTAGTGAGAAAGTCTCAACTATTGAAGAAGTATATGAACCATATTTAATTCAAGAAGGATATATTTTAAGAACTCAAAGAGGAAGAGTTGCAACTAAACTAGCATATGAGCATTTGAAAATTGATTTTAAAAATGGTGAAAAATTAAGTTTATTTTAATTTATTAAATTGTTTTATAAAGTAAAATTGAAATAAAATTGGAATATTCACCTCTATTAAAAAATAGTTTTTGTTTAGAATTGTGTTCTCTTACAGGAGTTATAGAGTGATTAAATCTGAAATTAATTTTGTAATTTTTGTTTAATAACTTAACAAAACCTAAAATGTAATCTATATTAAAAAAGTTAGGATTATCATTTTTTTCACTCTCATAAAATTTTACTAAAAAATTTGAACTTAATCCGCTTTCAATTTCGATTTTTTTTGATAGCTCTCTGAAATAAAGAATCGGAATTGAGATATAGTTTAGCTTATATTTATAGAAGTTTAAATCATTTTCAAAACTACCTTTTTGAGAATAAAGCATTTCAATTTTAATATAATTATTTGATTTTATGTTATTTTCACCCTTTAAATTTGGTAAAATAATATATGACCCAAAATTCATACCTATTTTATTATATCCAGCATACCCGTCACCAGATATTTGACTCATATTAATTCCTCCAATAAGTCCTGCTCCAAAATTTTGACTAAAACAACTTAATGTTGGAATTAAAAAGTAGATAAATAATAATCTCATATTAATTAATCAGTTTATTCTTTTCAGCTTGGAGAACTTCATATGTTTCAATATCGTAAATAATTCCTATGATATTAATATTATTAATATTCCATTCATAATTTTTATTAATACTATATCTATTTAAAAATATTTGAGATGACTTTTGATTATTTAAATCTACCCCCCATGAACCATTAAGAGATTTTCTTAAAACATTGTTATGTATATAATTTTCGACGTATCCATTAGGAGAACTTTCGTCTTTTTGTCTAGATATCAGACTATCTTCTGTGATTACTATTTTAAACCTTATATCATTCTGATTATAATTTCCAATGTCAATTCTTGAATCAATACAAATTAGATCTTCATTTTCATCAAAAGAAGAATTAAGTTGGATTTGTAAATCATACAAATTTTGAGTTAAAGAGATTTGATTAATGATATTTTCTTCCCATTCAGTATACTTTAGTATATGTTGATTATTCAAAAAATTAACTCTATTGACTAATCCGTTTGGTGGTCCATCATCACTATTACCAAATTGATAATCCCAATCATTTCCAACTTCAGAGGTATAATCAGTAGGATAATTTGAACTTATCCTTGCAAAAAAACCCGCATGAATAGATATTGCAATTAAATCATCATTGTAAATTTCAAGTAATTCAGAAACTTTAGACCCTGCTGGGGGACATGTAGAGCATTGGTGACCTGTATAGTATTCTAGTAAAATTTTTCTCTTTGTGTTATTTGGATAACCAAAATAGTATTCATCACAATATTCATTAACTTGATTCATTTGATTAATGAAAGGTTCTTCAATAATATCACATGCAAAAAAATGAATTGTTAAAAAAAAAATAAAGATATGTTTATTATTCATAATTAGAAAGTTGAGTTTATTGATAATAATATTCCATTTGAAGCTGGAACCACTCTACATACTCCACCAATACAAAATACTCCAGCTCTCTGTTTTCCATATGTAGTAGAAAATCTTGTTTTTCCTTTATTGATTCCAAATGAAAAAGTTGGATAGTTTATTTTTTTTATTGAGTTGCCACTATTATACATATTTTGGAAGGCAAAAAAATATTTCGGAGAAATAGAGTATTCAATAAGTCCCATTAACCAATCACCTTCATGTTCTTGGGTTTTTAAAATCTGAATTTCATTTCTTATTGAGTGTTTAGGTTTAATTTTATATTGAGTTTCTAAAATATATATATTTGCATAAATCATACCCTGATATGAGTATCCTAAAATTTCAGAACTGTTATAATGGGTATTAATATATGTTGAAATTAAATTTAATTTTTTAGATATTTTTTTATTAATTTCAATATTTAATTCTTGAAAAAATTTCACTTCACCAATTTTTAAAAAATTACTCTTATATCCCAGCGTTCCAGTCTCTCCAATATCAGTAGCGTTATTGATTTTATTTTTGTCAATTGAATAAGAATTTGAAAAATTAATATTCAAACCTGTACCGTATTTTCCTCCAAAAAAACTTTGTTTTTTAAATTTATAATTCATATCAAATTGAAGGCCCATTTCACCATTTGTTATTGTTGCATAGGGATAAATAGTCGCTAGAGCATATGTTTGTTGCTTTGTTAGAGCAGGTAAATAATTTATCAATAGATTTTGAAGTGATTCATTTCTTTCAGAACGAAAATCCATATTATCAATTCTTTTAGCTGAAAGATTTATACCAAACCCCCTGATTGAATAATTAGTATTAATTAAAATAGCATTACCTTTTTTAAAGATGAAATTATTAACATATGATGGATCATTATATTTTGAAACATACTCAGCCTCAAGGTTCCAATTTTTTAAATTAAATAAGAATCTTGAACTCCAAGCTCCTACATTTTCAGGTAAATTATATTTTGGATTATTGTCTTTTTCATATTTACTGACAAAGCTCAAACCTATAGTCAGATTTGAAGAAAAATTTAGTTTATTGAAAATTTCATTCAATATAAATTCGGAATCTAAACCTCTAACAATTCCATCAGATTTTGTAAAAAAAATTCTTTGTCTTCCAATAAGAGATTTAAAATTAATTCCTTTAATTATATTAAACTTCATTCTAACTCCCTCAAAAGCATTATCATATCCTAGGTTTCTCTCTTCATATGCTCTCAATATCATTCCTGATCCAAATTGTTCGTAAAAGTTTCCAACAGTAATATCTATTTCATCATTGTGAAACTGAAAATATCTATAAGTAATTCCTTCACCTTTGTAACCTGAAGGATATCCTAATAGAGGGTTAAGATAATTTTCATATCTTAATCCCATACTAATTTTTTTTGAAGAGTAAATTAAGTTGGTAAATCCATTATTTAATAATCTTTCTTCTGGAAAATCGGAAAAGGGATTATTAATATTAAAATCTAGTTTTTTATCAGGTAAGTATAATTGAAAATCATTTTGAAAATTACCGCTAATATTACCATCAAAATTTATTTGTGAAAATGTTAAAATTGGAATAAGAAACACTATTAAAATTAAATATTTCATAAAAAATTAAAGTTTTAAAATTTCTTGAAATAGTATTTCTTCGTCACCATCAAAAAATGATGAGTGTTGCCAAATTATATCATTATCTGATAATAAGAAAGTGTGAGGAATAAAATTAACATTTAATGCTCGTTTAAGATCATTATTATAGTCTATATAAATATCAAAAGGCCAATCTTTTCCATCTGCATAGGGTTTTACTTTTGAAAAATTTCTTGAGTCATCAATTGATATTGCAATTACTTTGACATTAGTTTCTTCTATCCAATCATCATACAGTTCTGAAATAGCATTCAACTCTCTTGTGCAAGGTTTGCACCATGTAGCCCAAAAACAAATGATTATTGGTCCATTATGATTTTTAAATGTATTGGTATTAATAAGTTTACCTGACGTATTTTTTAGATCAATTTCAGGTAATGGAAATGACTTATTTTGGGCATGAGCATTATCAAAAAAAAAGACTAAAACTAAAATTATATATATTTTTTTCATGAAATAAAATTATTATAAATAAGATCATTATTATTAATGTAAATACCTTATTATTTAGTAAATTTAAATAAAAAACTTTTAATCATAGATTTTAAAAATATAATTATGAATTTTCCTGATAATTTAAAATATACCAAGGATCATGAATGGGTAAAAATTGATAACAATATTGCCACTATTGGTATAACTGACTTCGCTCAAAGTGAATTGGGTGATATAGTATTTGTTGAAATAGAAAAACTTAATCGTGAAGTAAAAAAAGATGATATTTTTGGTTCAGTGGAGGCCGTAAAAACTGTTTCAGATCTATTTATGCCTTTAACTGGAAAAATTATCGAAATTAATAAAAAATTAGATTCTAATCCTGAAATGATAAATAATGATTGTTATGGAGAAGGATGGATAATTAAAGTTGAATTTTCAAATATTGATGAATATAAAAATTTATTAGACTCTAAAAGTTATAATGATATAATTTAATAAATGAATAAATTAAATTCAGCTATTATCTCTGTATCAATTTTATGGTTTTTTTTAATATTAATTTCAAGCTTTTATCCTTTTAATAATTTCGGAACAGTTCAACCCTATTTTGATAAACTTTTTCATTTTTTTGAATACTCTGTATTCTCAATTCTATTTTCCATGTCATTTAGAATAATTTTTAATGCTGTATCACCCAAATTTAACTTTATATTTACTATTTTTCTATTATTTATAT
>CACDER010000005.1 GCA_902551855.1 uncultured Cryomorphaceae bacterium
AAATTAAAATTATATCTTTCAAGATAATTAATTAGGTTTATGTGCGGAATTGTTGGATATATTGGCTCAAAAAATATTTATAAATACTTAATAAATGGTCTAAAGAGATTAGAGTACAGAGGATACGATAGCTCAGGGATTGCTGTATTAAAAGATTCTAAAATTGAGATTTTTAAGAAAAAAGGAAAAGTTTCAGAGCTTGAAGAGTTAATCACGGGAGATATTAATTCCTTTAAAATTGGAATTGGGCACACAAGGTGGGCAACGCACGGAATACCAAATGATATAAATTCACATCCACATTATTCCCAATCAAAAAAATTAGCTATAATTCATAATGGTATTATTGAAAATGCAACAGTAATTAAAAAAGGTTTAAAAAAAAGAGGTTTTAGTTTTACTAGCGATACGGATACAGAGGTTCTAATCAATCTTATAGAATTTATTAAAGACTCTGAAAAGGTGTCATTAGAAAAAGCTGTCAAAATTGCTTTAAATCAAGTTGTAGGGGCATATGCAATAGTTATTATAGATCAAGATAATGAAGATCAAGTTATAGTTGCAAAAAAAGGAAGCCCATTAGTTTTTGGTCTTGGAGAAAAAGAATATTTCATAGCATCTGACCCTTCTCCATTTATAGAGTTTACAAACAAGGCAATATATCTTGGAGATGAAGAGGTTGCAAAAATTTCTTTAGAAAAAGGAATTAATATAACCTCAATTTCTAACCAAGTTAAAAGACCAAAAGTTCTTGAATTAGCTATGGAACTTGAAGATATTGAAAAGGGAGGTTATGATTATTTTATGCTTAAGGAAATAAATGAACAACCAAAATCAATTTTTGATACTTTAAGAGGGAGGTTAAAACCAAAGACAGGAATAATTACTTTGGGTGGGTTTATAGAATACGAGAAAAAATTTTTGAATGCAAAGAGAATAATTATTCTAGGGTGCGGCACTTCCTGGCATGCTGGATTAGTTGGGGAGTATTTAATTGAAGATTTTGCTAGAATCCCAGTTGAAGTTGAGTATGCTTCTGAATTTAGATATAGAAATCCAATAATTACAGAACAAGATATAGTTATTGCTGTTTCTCAATCAGGAGAGACAGCTGACACATTATCTGCAATAAGTCTTGCTAAAAGAAAGGGAGCTACCATTTTTGGGATTTGTAATGTCGTAGGCTCTAGCATTGCCAGAGAATCTCATGCGGGAGCTTATACCCATGCTGGTCCAGAAATTGGAGTGGCATCAACTAAAGCATTTACTGCACAAGTAACAGTTTTCATATTGATAGCACTAATTTTATCAAATAAAAAGGGAATAATTTCAAGTGCAGATTATCAATCTCTAATAAATGAATTAAATCATTTACCAAATAAAGTTGACGATGTGCTTAAAAATGTTAATTCAAAAGCCAAGTATATTGCCAGTATTTATAAAGATGCATCAAATTGTTTATTTTTAGGAAGAGGAATTAATTTCCCAGTTGCACTCGAAGGTGCTCTAAAACTTAAGGAAATTTCTTACATACACGCTGAGGGTTATCCTGCTGCAGAAATGAAACATGGGCCAATTGCATTAATTGATGAAGATATGCCAACAGTAGTTATTGCGTCTCAGACGGAAAATTATGAAAAAGTTGTTAGTAATATACAAGAAGTTAAAGCTAGAAATGGAAAAGTAATTGCAATAATTAATGAGGGGGATAATGAGGTTAGAAATCTTGCAGACCATGTCATAGAAGTCCCACATACAGATGAAAGATATAGTCCATTAATAAATACCATTCCTCTTCAATTGTTATCATATCATATTGCAGTCATGCGGGGATGTAATGTTGATCAACCACGAAATTTAGCAAAGTCGGTGACCGTAGAGTAACTGCAAGGAACCACTATTCTTACCCCTACTCATTCAACGTAAAGTTCACAATATCAGTAACTACCACCAAATTGTGGGAGTCTAATTATAGTGAATATCAACAATTTTTATTTGATAAAATAAAGGGTTTTAAGGAGTGTATCCTTACCCCCTTAGGGTACGGATTTCTAAGATATTGAACGATGAGGGACTTCTAACACCCCGTAAAACACCATTTACCAATACAAAAGTGTTCTCAATCTATCAAAAAGGACTAAAAAGAGAGGAAAGAATGAATAGAAAAGATATTGTAGAGGTATCACCAGTTGAAATTGAACCATTTTAAATTCCCATTAATAGTAAACTCACCTCATCACTACCCTATCTCCATAATTTACCATAAAATCTAACACCCTTTAACACCTTTTCTGTCAAATAAAAAAATCCCTGAGAAATTAGTGTTATTAATTGTGGAATCATATTTATATATGAATGAAAGTGGTAAGCAGTTACCACAGACTCAGGTGTCCAACAAAGGGTAAAACACCTGTCACCCAGTATCGAAGAGGTTCAAATCCTTAAACGATATCTCGTAATGTTAATGGGTCAGACGTCGGTTAGTAATCTATAGGATTGAAATAATATCTAAACATAATGGATGAGGTTCACCGATAGGGTCGAAAGATTTGTAGTATAAATCAGATATGGGTGACAACGAACTGGTCTGAGGAAATCTACATTGTGAATTGAGACTTAAAGTTCTCTGAGGGAGTAAAAATCCTTTAAGGGGATTGGTGTATTAGGTTATCAACCTATACAATGTTTCAGTTAACAAGTAAACTGAAACGATGAGATGATTCTGAGAATCAGAAACACTCATCAAAGGTTAATTATTAAATAATAAGGAGATACAATTATGAAGAAAGATTCAGGTCAACTACATGGTGAGTTAACGAGTAGTTTATATCAATTTACAAAGGATATAGGCTATCATTTACCACCAGATAAAATATTTGATACTACTACATCCTTAATTGATGTATTTGAGAGTTATGAAAGGTATAGAGAATCCATTATTTCAGAAACATCAAAACAATTAGAAGATAGGTTTGGAGAATTACCTATTGAGAAACAAAAAAGATTAAAAGAAATATTTCAGAATGGAGTAAAAAAATGAACGATAGATTACTAACTAAATATGAGGTTATGGAAACCTTAAAAATCAGTAGAAAATACTTTGAGAAATTGGTAAAAGAAAAAGAACTACCAATGATTCAAATAACTCCATATAAGAGATATGTAAGAAGTTATCACCTCAATCGATACATTGATGAACGAACCATCAATAAACCTCAGGAGATAACCCAAGAATCAGAAACTGATAATTTTAAATGGAAGAATATATGGAGAAAGTGATGATATTAAATCACTATCCAATCACCCCTATCTATTTTAATTAACTCAATAGAATTTTAAATTATGTATATTTGAAAATACATAGAGAGAATAAACATAATACGTTTATCCCTACGTTGTGGTGCATTAAAAACGAAACTTGAAAAATCAGAATATGGAATTACAATGATTTTAGCAGCTATAATATTTATCATACTCGGAATTTTAATAAAATACGGAAAAATGTATTGGCTAATTGCTGGCTATAATACTATGCCGAAAGAAGAAAAAGAGAAATACAACATTGCAGGAATAGCAAATGTATTCCGGAACGTGATGTTCGGTATGGCTTTAATCGTCATTTCTGGATATTTAATAACTGAATTAACTGAAAATCCCAATATTCAAAATTATGCTTTTTGGACTTCAATGATTATCGGAATACCATACTTGTTGATTAAATCAAACTCGAAGAAATATAAAATCAAAAATTAAAAATGAATTTGCCCTTTGATAACCTTTTATTCTTAATTCCATCATCATCTGGAATAATTTTTATGCTGGCAGGATTTATAATGCTAAAATTTCCACCGAAAAAAATAAATGGACTCTATGGATATAGAACTTCAAGCTCAATGAGAAATCAAGAAAGATGGGATTTTTCACAAAGATACTCCTCTATTGAAATGATTAAACTTGGAGCACTTTTGACTTTAAGCTCAATTTTTGGATTAATATTTAAGCCTGATGGTATAATCGGAATGTTTTTAGGATTGACATTAATGATAATAATGGTCGTATTTTTATCAATACGAGTTGAAAGAGCAATTAAGAATAAATTTACGAACTAATAATAACGACACCACAACAACGGCTATAATTAATTGCTTCCTAACGTCAGCAACTACTCATAGCCAAACCGTTAGCGGCAATGAAAAAAAGAAAGACCTACTATTAGTGTGATAGTTGTTCAATTCACCTTAAAATATGTTCACTTCACTTTATTTCAACTAATAAGAAAATCAAAATCGTATTCCTTTGCATTGGATTTAACCATAAAATTTAAAACAATAAAAAATGAATAAAATCATTTTTAAATTTTCTTTAGCAACATTGATTAGTGCAGTTTTACTACTAACCTTCTTTAGTAAAATGGATTTACCTGAGAACTATTATGAAAGTCCGATACCAAATGACAAACAAACTCAACGAATGTTGATGGGGTTCTTTTAAATTTTAACTCTTTTGTGGGTTTATGCAGAATTTCTACTCGCATTTATATTTCCAAACAAAGAACGTGTCACCATTTTTTCATAAATACTGATTTTTTTTGATGATGGGGCTTGATTTTTAAGTTCTTGAATTTGTTTTAATGCATACTGTTGAATGGTTAAAAGAGGTAGAACAATTTGTTCTCTAATTTCTATAGAGGCTTTGCCTTCAGGATAGTTGTCCATAAGTTCTTTTTGACCTGATATTTTCAATAGTAATCGTTTAGTTGTTTTATATTCGTTATAAATTAATTTCCAAAAGTCTCCATAAACTGGGTCACTTGACATGTAACTGGTTAATTTGAAAAATGATTTTGTTAAACTCATCATACTATTTTCCAGTAAGGTTTTAAAGAAATCAGATTCATTATAAAATGAAATGATTTCGTCAAGTCTGCCAGAATCTTCATATGTTTTTAATGCAGAACCAAGGCCGTAAAATCCTGGAACATTTTGTTTTAATTGACTCCAACTACCAACAAAAGGAATTGCTCTCAGAGCAGAAAAATCTAATTTAGATGAAGAAGTTCTTTTAGAAGGTCTACTTCCAATGTTTGTTTTTGAATAGTATTTTAGGGTACTCATTTCTTCCAAATATGGGAGGAATTTTGGGTGGTTTTTAAAATCTTTATATTTATTATAACTCGTCTTGGCTAAATCTTCAATAAGAACTCTATGTTTATTGTTTAATTGATTTTTAGTAAAAACTTCGTTCTTTATACCAGAGCTCAGTAATTGCTCTAAGTTAAATTGAGATGAACTTAGCGTTCCAAAATTTGAACTTATTGTTTGTCCTTGAACGGTCAATTGAATTTGCTTGTGTTCTACAGATGGTCCTAGTGAGGCATAAAATTGATGTGTTTTACCACCTCCTCTTGCAGGAGGGCCTCCACGACCATCAAAAAATATAACTTCAATCTCGTATTCTCTCGATGCTTTTGTTAAAGCTTCTTTAGCTTTGAAAATTCCCCAGTTGGCCATCAAATAACCACCATCTTTAGTTCCGTCAGAAAAACCTAGCATAATCGTTTGCTTATTATTCCTTTGCTTAAGATGTGCTCTGTAGTTTTTGTTTTTGTAAACAGTTCGCATTACTTTCTCTGCATTTTTTAGATCCTCTACAGTTTCAAATAATGGGATTATATCGACAGGGATACTGTCTTTAAACCCAGATAAATTAAGCATGGCAAAAATTTCCAGTATATTTAATGCACTTTGGTTATTACTAATAATATATCTGTTGGCACCACGTTCGCCATTTCTTTCTTGAATAGTTTTTAATGCAAAAATAGATTCCATAGTTTTAATAGATAGTTCATTTTTTAATGTATCTATGTCAACGCTACCTTTTACTTGTGATAAGATATTAATTTGGTCTTTTTTAGAAAGTGTTAAATAGTTTTTTGGAAAAGTAGGGTCCCCTATTTCAATTAGGTTTTTAACCATATTTGTAAAAGCATCATGATGAATTCTACTGTCTTGTCTTATGTCAAGACTCGCAAAATGAAAACCAAAAATTCGAATTTTATTTATGATATCATTTAATTCATCAATAAATAAAGATTGGTGTTGTTCAATGACTATTTTTTTTGCTTTTTCTAATTCTTTTAAAACTAGTTCTTGAGATAAGTCAATTGTTTTACAGCTTCGTACGACGTGTTTGCAAATTTTTGCTTCTAAAGAAGATAGAATTTCCTGAACTCCACTAAAAGTCAATCGTCTTTTCAATCTTTTTATGTCTTTATGATAATTTTTTAATATAGTTTGACGTAATTTTTCTGCGACATCAAGGGTGATTTGTGTTGTAACAAAAGGATTTCCATCTCTGTCTCCACCTGGCCAAAATCCTAGATCAATTATTTGATTATCTAATTTTTTGCCTTCAAATATATTTGCTTCTATATAGTTGTAAATTTTGCTAACAGAATGGTAAAATACATTTTCTAAATACCAAATTAGATTAACTGCTTCATCATAAGGTGATGGTTTTACTTTTTTAAAAAATCTTGTTTTACCTAATTGAGATAGTAGATTTTTAATTAGAACTAGATTATTATTCTGTATGGCTTTATCTAGATCAGTAATAATACCTAGTACTTCACCAGGATAAAATTGAGTAGGATGAGCTGTTAATACAATTCGAACCCTAAACTCCTCTAAGTATTTTTTTAGTTCTTCTTTTTTGTTTTTAGAATAAGCAATCTCTTTTAAACTCCTTAGTGTACCAATTCCATTCATATTGTTTACAATAGGAAATGAGGCATCTTCAATTGCATCAAACAAAACAACTTGACGTTCGATGAATTGAATAAATCTAAAAAGAAGATTAATTTTTTCTTCTTCAGAAAAATTTTCTTGTTGTTTTTTGAAAAAATTATCTACAATTTCTGTAGGGTTTTTACTCATAGAGAATCCCTTATTGCAAACATCATGAAATAATGGAAGTAACAAGCCCGTATTACTTATAGAGTCAAAGGGTAGGGTCATGAAAAGGCTGTTGTAAATCTGGTATTTTGACACAACATTTTCATTAAAACGAGTTAATTTCGTTTGTGCAGTCATTATTTAAAATACATTTTTACTATTTGTGAATGCAACTTCCAACGTCGATTTAAATGTTATTTTTGTAACTGTCTCCCCCGACTCAGATTCTAGAGTAGAGATAGTGCATGGGTTCTCATTTTCATAATAAATTACATCTCTCTTGTCAACAAGCAATGTGAGATTATTTACAAACCAAGCATAAGAACCATTTGCCTCATTATTGTTGCCTTCTTGAGGTCTAAGAACCAATGATTCGTCACATTGAGCATTAATCAAAAAGCTCATAGTAAATACAAGAGTGAACAATCTAATAAATTTTTGTGTCAGGTTTTTCATTTTTAAAAGAGGCAATTTATAATTACAACAAATATAATTATAAAATATAACAAAATGTATTTTCAATTTTGGACCCAAACTCTCTATCATATCCTTTTCTCTAATTTTTCCTTTCTTGTAACTCGAGTATCGTAATTTGGTTTGAGAATACTATTTATTCTTGAATTTCTATAACCTTTCTGAGCAAGAATATGAGAAATACGCCCCAACACTCCTATTTTTAAAAAATAAATCCTAATTTCATACCTCCTGAAGGTCTAATACCATCTGGAGCTGGGACTAAAACAGTAGACTCATAGTATGGTTGTGGATAATTATCATCTGCTAGCGTACAACCAAAAAAAATATCTAGTGCTATTCTTTTTAATATTAGTATTTGATAGCCTAAAGATAGAGACGCACCTATAGATGACCAATCATCGTTTTCAATATATCCTGAACTATCATATGGTTTATATTCAGCATATCCAAAAATACCAGAAAAAGAAGTATAAAATCCTTCTAACTCATCAGATTTTAAATAAAATCTTAATTGAGGTTCAATAACAAAACCTTTTTTCGTAGCCATTAATAGAGGGTACAAGAATGGATGGTTCGATTCTAAAGTTTTATTTTGTTTTATAAAATCTAAATCTATTGCTAGAGCAAAAGAATTAGCTATATTTCTCTCAAATCCCATTGAATACCGACTTAGTAAAAAATCAGTACAATTTAGTTTAATAATATTCTTACCTTGAGCAAAAACATTATTGTGTACAAAAAGAAAAAATATAACTGAAGTTAAATTCCTAAAAATTTTATTTGTATACATTATAACTATAAATCTAAAAAAAAGTTGTTAAGTTAAAAATTTAAGGTATTTTAAAAGTCTATATAATTTCAGTTATTTAGAGTTACAATATTATGTTTTCTTAGTTTTGAATAAGCAATAATTAAATCAAAACCTACATTAATTCAGACCATAATCTTGGTTTTTAAAGAATTAGTATAATCTATTCTGTTGGAATAGGAAGTTCTTCAACTCTAAGAAGATTTGTGGTTATATTAGTTGATATTATTTGGTATTCATTACTCGAAATACTTATTGAGTCACGGATTTCATTTAATAATTTCATTCTTGTTTCTGACATACTAGAAATTTGTTGACTAGATGTAACTCCAGTAAAGTCTGAATGATTAATAATATCTCCATTGATTGAATAATTTTGAGGACCAAAAAACGAACCATCTAGAAACCATCCTTCATCCCCACTATCTTCATTTATATAATACCCTCTCATCTCGTATAAATTGTCATATTGATATGTGTAATAAATGTCACATAATGTGGGTGAATCAGGTTGCATTAAAATTGGGTAATTAATAGTTGTATCCCAATTCAAGATAATTTCTGAAGTTGTCGATCCAAAAACAGGATCCATCAAATAATTAGTAATGATTGAATCAACTTGGGTTTGATCTAATTTCCAGTGCCCTAAAATACCTTCAGAATATTCATTTATTTGGTAATCTGTTGGACTTATTGATTCATCTTTTTTACACCCTATATAAATGATTATTATTGATAATAATATAAGTAGTTTTTTCATGTTAATTAAAGTACTAAATTAATTAAATATCATTGTTAATCTTTTCGAATATATAAAAATCTGCGAATGATGTTGATTTAGGTTTCTTTTTATCAAATGGATATTTATTAGGTATATGTTTTATTAATTTAAATTCCAACCTATTTACATCTATCCAACTTGTAAATTTTCTTGGTTTTACATGTGCTTCATAATTGTCTGAATCATTACTATTTATAGCATAAATAATTACATATCTATTGGATAAATCAAATAAATTGCACATGTAACTGTTATAAACGTCATCCTCTATAAGGTGATAAATTACATCAAGACTCATTACCATCTCAGCTTTTTGATTGGTAATCGCGTCCATGTGCATAAAATTCTTACTAGTATCATTTTTGAATTTTTCCCTGCATTTTTTAATTACATCGTTGCTTATGTCAAATCCAGTATATGATTTGAATTGAAAATATTCTAATTGATTACCATCACCACAACCAAGCTCAATTACCGTTTCTATATTAGTTTTTGATACAAATTTATTGATTATTTCACTTTTAAATTCTGCTAAATTGTTGTATGAACCAGCTCCAGAATTCCCTCCTTTTTCATAACGTTTTATCCAGTAATCTCGTGAATTAGTAAATTTTTTTTTGAGAAATATTTTATTTTTTAAAAACATTAATAAAGGGTTTAAGACATCGATTTTTCTAATTAAATTCTTCATGACTTTGTCATTTATAGTTATACTTTTATGTCATTTATTAAGAGAGAGTTACTTATAATATATCTCTTTAATAAATTTTCCATTCTTATAATTTTGTCAAAATTCCTCTAGGAATTTGGGTATTCATCATATACATATGATACTAATGTCATATCATTTTTTAAATAACATAATATATAAGTTGGATTTGTAATTTCACTTAGTTGGTATCTATTTTCAGGAGTAAAACTAATCAATACATATAAAATTTATAATGATAATATCTTTTTTAATAATCATTAGTCATTTATGATAATCAAATATAGATAAATCAAACCAATTCAGACCACAAAAAAACATTGTGTTTTAAATATTGTATTAATGATTAGACATTGGAAGTATTAATTCAATGCTAATCTATGCGATTAAATAATTTTCTTATGTAGTTGTAAAATAAATAGTATAAAAATTAAACTGATACAGATACCATTTAGAATATCTAGTAGAAAATGATTAATAAAAATTTGAAGAAACACATTATTTAAAAAGAGATAAAATTATACAAAAAGTCATGATCTTTCCAATTCCTTTTGGTTCACTATCAAGTCATAATAATTTTGAGTATTTATATTTTTTCAAAATTTAATTTTTAAATCAATATTCAATTATAAACATTATTCTAGTTTAATAAATTTCTTACTTTTTAAGGATTAAATTAAATGATATAATTTAATTTACATTTAAAAATAAAAAACTTATTGGATTGTAATTTATCAATCATTTATTCTATGTAATTTCACCATAAAAATAGAATATGATATCTATACGAAATATTGCTATTATTGCCCATGTTGATCACGGTAAAACTACTCTTGTGGATAGAATAATTCATGAGTGTAAGATGATGGACTCAAGAAAAAAAACAGGAGAGTTGATTCTTGACAATAATGATTTAGAGCGAGAAAGAGGTATAACGATTCTTTCAAAAAATGTTGCAGCAAGTTATAAAGGAGTAAAAATAAATATACTCGATACACCTGGTCATGCTGATTTTGGGGGAGAAGTTGAGCGAGTATTAAAAATGGCAGATGGAGTTTTACTTCTAGTAGATGCTTTTGAGGGACCTATGCCTCAGACAAGATTTGTTTTAAGCAAAGCTATTTCTTTGGGTCTTAAACCAATTGTTGTTGTAAATAAAGTAGATAAGGAAAATTGTACACCTGAGATAGTACAGGAGCAAGTTTTTGATCTTATGTTTAATTTAGATGCAACTGAAGATCAGCTTGATTTTATTACGATTTATGGTTCTTCTAAGCTTGGTTGGATGAGTAAGCATTGGGAAACTCCAACTCATAATATAACTCCATTATTGGATGCAGTAATTGAAAACATACCAGAGGCACCGTATCTTGAGGGTCCCCCTCAGATGCAGATAACTTCTTTAGATTTCTCTAGTTTTAAGGGAAGAATAGCTATTGGCAGAGTCTTTCGTGGGGATTTGATCAAAGGAAAGGATTATATTCTTTGTAAAGATGGGATAAATAAAAAAGTTCGAATTAAAGAGTTATTTGTTTTTGAGGGTCTCGAAAGAGTAAAAGTTGATTCAGTTAGAGGTGGAGATTTATGCGCAGTTATAGGTTTAGATGATTTTGACATTGGAGATACTCTTACAGATTTAGAATATCCGGAACCATTACCAAGAATTTCTGTAGATGAACCAACAATGAGTATGCTTTTTACAATCAATAATTCTCCTTTTTTTGGCAAGGAAGGAAAGTATGTTACATCTAGAAATATTCGAGAGCGACTTTTAAAAGAAACAGAAAAAAATCTTGCTTTACAAGTTGAAATGACTGATTCTGAGGATAAGTTTAATGTTTTTGGGAGAGGAGTTCTACATTTATCTATCCTTGTTGAGACAATGAGAAGAGAGGGTTATGAGTTCCAAGTTGGAAAACCGCAATTTATTGAAAAACAAATAGATGGGGTTAAAAGTGAACCTTTTGAAACTCTGGTTATTGATGTTCCGTCAGAGTTTTCTGGCAAAGTAATCGAATTAGTTACTCAAAGAAAAGGGGATCTAATTGTTATGGAACCTAAAGGGGATTTAAAACATTTAGAGTTTTATATTCCTTCCAGAGGATTAATTGGATTGAGAAATAATATGCTAACAGCAACTTCAGGGCAAGCTATTATGACCCATAGGTTCAGAGAGTTTTCTCAACACAAAGGAGAAATACCTACGAGAATTAAAGGATCTTTAATTTCAATGGGACAAGGTTCTACAAAGAGTTTTGCTCTTAATAGGCTTCAAGATCGAGGAAGGTTTTTTGTTGAGGCAACAGATATGATTTATAAGGGTCAGGTAGTGGGAGAACATTCTAAAGACAATGACTTAGAGGTAAATCTAATAAAAGGAAAGCAATTAACAAATATGAGAAAATCTGGTTCAGATGATGCAATGAAAATATCACCTAAAGTTATTTTTTCACTTGAGGAATCGATGGAGTATATTAAAGAAGACGAGTATTTAGAGATTACACCATTAAGTTTAAGAATGAGAAAGATCAAATATTAAATAATATTAGAAAAAAATGACAATAACAATTGGGTTTTTACTAAAGTTTTCATGAGAAAGAATTGATTTAAATTTATATTATTTCAATTATGAATTTATTTTTTTTTATTTCTTTTATGTTTTCTACTTTTTAATTTAGTTCTTTCTTTTGTATTTGAGTGAGCAGATCGCGCTTTTTTAATTTTTATAGAATTTTTTTCTTTAGATTTTTTGCTAATTTCTATAACTACATCTCTACCCCCAAGTGAAAAACCTTTTAAAGATTTAAATACTCCTTTTATTTTTTCTTTAGATACATTGAAAAATGAAAATGATCTTTTGACATCAACCCCACCCAAATCTTCATCATTTAGTGAAGTCTTATTAATTAGTAAATCTTTTAATGTAGCCCAATTTAATCCATCTTTTTCTCCTATATTTATAAATACCCTCTCTGAGCGTACTAATTGCTTTTTATTTAAAGAATTTAAATCTTCTGAATCCTCATATAAATCTATCATTTTAGATAATGAATGTGAAATAAATTTTTCTAGTATTTCTTTTGAGGTAATTTTTTCTGATATATCACAAATTATTTTTTTTAAAGGTTTCAAAGATTTTTCATTAATTTTAGAATTTAGTAAATCATCTATCGATTTTGTTACAAGAGCTTTAATTACTTCACTATTGGATGGAATATTTTTTTTTTCTATTTTAAAGTTAAGTGTCTTTTCAATCTTCTTGAGTTTATGCATATCTTTAGCTCCTATTAAAGATATTGACTTACCAAGGTTTCCTGCCCGCCCAGTTCTCCCACTTCTGTGAGTATAAACTTCTACATCATCGGGAAGTTGATAGTGTACTACGTGGCTTATATTATCTACATCAATTCCTCTTGAAGCTACATCTGTTGCAACAAGAATAGTGATTTTTTTCTTTTTAAATTTTTTCATGACTGCATCTCTTTGCATTTGAGACATATCTCCATGTAAACCATCAGTGTTGAAACCATCAGTTTGAAGTCGATCAGTAATATTTTGAGTTTCTGCTCTTGTTCTGCAGAATATGATTGCATAAAAAAAAGGGTTGTAATCTATTACTCTTCTTAACGCTTTGTAACGAGTTTTATGATTAATTAAATAATAGTAATGATTAACTGTTGATGCTGATTGATTTTTTATTCCACAAGTAACCTCTATTGGGTCATTCATGTATTGGTATATTATTTTAGAAACAGAATTTGGCATTGTGGCAGAAAACAACCATGTATTTCTCTTTTTTGATACTGTTTCCAATATTTTGTCAATAGCCTCTTGGAATCCCATGTTTAACATTTCATCTGCTTCGTCAATAATCAAATAATTAACATTTGATAAAATGACTAAACGTCTATTAATGATATCTTGAAGTCTTCCTGGTGTTGCAACAATAATTTGCACTCCTTTTTTTAAATTTCTTACTTGATCTGAAATACTTGCACCCCCATATAGTGCTAAAATCTTTGTTTTTTTAACTCGTGCAAAATTTTTTAAATCTTCTGTGATCTGAATACACAATTCTCTTGTTGGAGCTAGAATTAATGCTTGAATATTATTACTGTGAGTAGTTATTTTTTGAATTAGAGGTAATCCAAAAGCAGCTGTTTTCCCTGTTCCAGTTTGAGCCAAAGCAACTAAGTCAGTTTTTTTATTTAAAACAATTGGAATACATTTCTTTTGGATTGAGGTAGGTTTCTCAAAACCTAAATAATTTACCGCTTGAAGGATATCTTTCTCAAGTCCTAGGGTAATAAAATCTTCATTCATAATCTAAGATTAAGTTTCAATGGAATTCCAACACTCAAAAACTTAATATTCATTATCAACTAATTAATTAAAGCGTCAGAAGATCGCGAAACTACAACAAATTTATTTAGTAAAATAATATCTACCTGAGATAAAGTCTAAGTTCATGGAAGAGAATTTATTTTGTAGTGTAGAATTTTGAAATTTTTCCTTTTATTAGAATATTTCTATGTTGTTTTTAAAAGCTGGATACTAACCGTTGTTTGTTCGTTATTAGGGAATCTAAATGTAAATTTTGGGACGGGTGAAAGCCCAGCTTGTTTTGCAGCATTTATGAAACTTTCGTATTCAATAATATACTGATCCGTATATCCATGAGTTGCGTCATAGGGAGTAGCTAGTGTTCCTCCAATATTAGATGCAGCAATTTTTGAGTTAATGGTATGTAATTCTACTATTAATAAACCAAATTTTCTAATGAAAGGGGCCCAAGATAATAGGTGATTATTCAAATTTTGAAATAATTCGTTATTTGGAATTCTTCTACCTCGAAATGCAAAAGCTCCCTCTGAATTAGTTTTTAATAATGTCTTTAAAGGCCTTTTATATATACGATTATGATCTAAAAAGGTTCTGGTGTTTAACAAATCAACTAATTTTATTTGATATTTTTCAAAAAGCATTCTATTAAGTTTATTTGGGTCACTAATATCTCCAAAAACTATTTTTGCTTTTATTTTTTCTAAATTCATTTTATTTATTGAAGTTAACCTTGCTTTTTTATTGAAGTCAACTCCAACTATCAGGATTGGATATTTTGATAAAAATGTTCCCCTCAAAGTTTTTTCTTTAATTACATTGTAAATGTGTTTTATAAAAGTGCCGTCACCACAACCAATGTCAATAAATCCTTTTGGTTGTTCATTTATAGGTTTATTAAATATTTCAATAATTATTTCATCTACTTTTTTAAAGTAGGTATTATGAGCTCCACCACTACCCCATACATTCATATATCTATAAACATGACTCTCATCACCTTTTTCAGTTTTTTCCCAAATTAAATTTGGATCTCCAGTTAATAGTGTATTAAGTTTTGCAAATGTTGGAAGATATGATACAGTTACACCATAAGCACTTGCTTTTTTTAAATAGAATGCTCCTTTCTCATTAATTAGAACTTTTGAATTTTGTTTAGATATAAATTTCAAATTTTGAAATATTTCAATCATCAATTCATAAGTTTTTTTATGGATATCCAAACTTTTTTGGGATAAGAGAGAATTAATTTCTATTTTTTTTAATTTATTATTCATTCCTAGTCCAACCATTAATGGTCCTAAAATTATTCCTTCCATGTGGTTTATCATTCTTCTAATTAATAAATTATTTTCATTAACATTTAGATATTTTATTTCGTTATAAGCCTTTTTAAGATGTTCAATATTTAATTTATTAGAAATTATATTCTTAGGTCGAACTATGAATTTTTTTATTAGATTAAAAAATGTTTTGTAATAATGAACTCGACGAAATGCCTTGTCTCCTAAATTTGTTATTTTTATGTATATTCGGTCTAAGTTATTGTCTATTTCTCTTTCTAGATATCCCTGAGATGAAAGTACACGAAAAGCAATATTTAAATAACCTGAATTTGTTTTTAACATCGAATTGATCTCATTAAACTCCAACTCACGTTTATCAAGTAATATTTTGAGAGCACCCAATTCATGTAAGACATACATTGTAGGAATAACAGCCCATCCATCAAGATGTAAGAATATTTTTTTTCTAATTTTTATCTGTTCCTCTTTGTTTAGACTCTTTTCCATAACTAATCTAGAAATTTTTAACTATTTTTTTATAACTATGTAATAACTTTTTTGACTGATTTTCTTCTGAAAACCTTAATTCACAATCCTCTATGATTTTCTTTTTATTATAATTTTGATAATTTTCATAGATAAAAAACATTCCTTTGGACATTGCAAATGGATTACTCTTTTGAATTATTAATCCATTTTCGTTATTGATAATATCCTCGACACCATCACATGCAGAAGACAATATTGGTAATCCCTGAGCAAGTGCTTCGATAAATACAACTCCAAATGTTTCGTAGATACTTCCTAACACAAATGCATGAGAAAGTCTAAGTTGAGAAACTACTTTCATTCTAGAAAGTTCTCCTAAAAACTCAACATTTTTATTTATTTTTAGTTTAAAACTCTCATTTTTAAGAAAATTCATCTCTGGGCCAATCCCTATAATCTTTAGAACAGAATTAGGGTATTTATTATTAAATATTTTAAAAGATTTTAATATCAAATCAAAGTTTTTATGTTTTATTAATCTTCCAATTGAGATAAAAACAAAAGAGTTTTTATTTTTTAACTCAGAATTATTTTTAAAAAAAATCTTATTAACTATGTTATGATGTATATCCCATTTTGGAGAGTCAGGTATTTTATTACCTAGTAACTTAGAGAATTTTGAAGATACAGCCAAACATAAACTTGATTTCTTAGCTATTCTTGCTATGGCACTTAAATTAAATACTGAATCATTAGTAAAAAATCTTGAATCATGTTCAGTAATTACAAATGGTATTTTATATTTATCAAAAATTCCTTCTGCAATATATCCAGCATAGTTAAAATTATGACAATGAATAATATCAGGTTTGGCGTTAGTTTTAATATATTTTTTAAAATAAATTAATCCTAAATATTTAATTAATTTAATTTTAAAAAATTCAGAAAAAACAATCCACTTAGTGTATATTATTCGATAAGTACTAATCCCATGATCATCTTCATAAGTAATCTTTGGGAATAATTTTATATCAAAAATTTTTAAAAGTGAAATAAGTTTAATGTGTATGATGCCAACCTTCAAATTTTGATGAGTTAGAGCAATTGCTTGTTCTCTAAAAAAACTCACTGAAATATCATTTTGAGATCTAGGGTAATTTGAAGGTAAAATTAAGACATGAATTTGTGACATTTATCTTTAAGATATATATATTGCCATAATAAAATTGTTAGATTTTTTAAATCTAGACTTTCAAAATTAAATTTAAATATTTTTTGTAATTATTATGATATTTTTGAAATTAAATTTTGGGACAACGAAACCTTTTTACAATTTTGCTGTAACGATATTGACGTATGTAACGACCTAAATTTTTATCCACTATTTTTTTTTCTCTGGTTAATAAGGCATATAAGTAACCTAAAAAAATTACCCCCCCCTGAATTATATAAGGTTTCCAAAATGATCTTTTAATAACATTAGTCATTAGTAATGGTATATCAAAACGAATAGTGTAGAGCATTACCCCATTTTTAAAACTCGCTCTAATGTGACCAGTTTTGACATTAGTTTCTTTTAGGTGATGAACAATTAAGTCTTTTATAACACTGACTTCCCAATTATAAAATCTTGCTTTATATTCATCTATTGAGTCCCACCCCATCTTATTAATTAAACCTCCAATTTGAATAAAACACTCTTTACGGTATGCTTTAAGAGCACCCCTTACATGATCAAGATTTGATTTATATTCAATTTTAAATTTATTATTATTTTTAACGAAACAAATCCCTCCACATATTCCAATTGAGGGGTGATTAATAAATTCATCACAAATTTTTTTTATATAGTTTTTTGGTAAGATCAAGTCAGCATCTAACTTCATAATTATATCATAATTATCAATTGAAATCACCTTTAGTCCTGCATTAAATGCGTTAATAATTTTTCCACCAATATTACGTTCTTCTTTTTTGGTATCAAGATTTACTAATGTAATCCAATTTAGGTTAGAACTAATTTTTTTTATAATGTTTTCAGAATTATCTGTAGATCCATCGTTAACTAAAATCCACTTATTAGGCTTTAGATTTTGAGATATCATAGATTTCATTAAGTCTCCAAGCACTTTTTCTTCATTTAGAAATGGAGTTATTACAACTACTTTCATGAAATAATTTTTATGTTAGTTTTATTAAATAATTTCATTTAATTATGATTTGGTTTTTAAATGACATACCATCGTCATAAAAAATTTTAATTTAAATTTTTATTAGATCCAAAAACTATTATTTATATTCCTATTTTCCTAATCTAACAATAAAAAATTTTTTACACTGATTAAAATTTTAAGAGTTTTAAATTGGATAGTTAAATTATGTTTAATTAAAATATCAACAAATTTTTATTTTTCAGCAATATATATGGAAGCTACACCAAATGATAAAGTATAATTCTTAATTTTAATATAATTAGCATTCTGAATAATTTTAATTAGTTTAAACCCATAAGGGAATTTATCAACAGATTCGTGAAGGTAATTATATGCATGACTATCCTTTGAAAAAATCTTCCCTAACATAGGCACAACATATTTAAAGTAAAATTGATAAATTTTACTAAATATAAATATTTTAGGTTTAGAGAATTCTAAAATATACAACTTTCCTTTTGGTTTAAGAACTCTATAAATTTCAGACAGACCTTTTTCTAAACTTTCAAGGTTTCTCAGGCCAAAACTTACAGTAACTGCATCAAATTCGTCTTTTCTAAATGGAAGTTTTTCTGAGTCCCCTAATTGAAGCTTGATTATATGATTTAATGATTTTTTAATTAATTTTTCACTACCAATTTCTAGCATTTTTTTTGAAATGTCTAGACCAATAATTTGATTAGGTTTTACTTTTATTAACGCAATTGCAAGATCACAGGTTCCAGTTGCAACGTCTAAGATATTTTTTGGTTGTTGCTTCTTAACATGGTAAACAAGTTGTTTACGCCAATAAATATCTAAGCCCAAAGAAAGAAAGTGATTTAAAAAATCATATTTTTTGGAAATTTTATCAAACATTTTAACAATTTGTTCTTTCTTTGATAAACAAGAATTTTTATAAGGCGTTACAATTTTTTTCAAATTAAAATTTTTTTAATTTACAGGTTTGAATTAGCTAAGGTAAATTCTCTTATTTGTTAATACACTTTATAAATTCAAATGTAAAGTTTATAGATTAATTAATATCCTATTTTAAGTATCTATTATATTCACTTTTTCCGTCCATAGTCTCATTCAAAAATATATTTTTACTAATACTATTGTCTAAGTTAAATAGAGTCATAGTAATAGATGAATCAGAATTCATTTAGTATTTTGCTTTATCAAATATATCTTCTTCAACAAAGCCTCCGATAAAGCTAATTATAGAATTATTCCCTTGACAATTTATTTTTACGGTGTAAACATTTTTATTTAAATTCCAAAAATCTAACCCATTCGAAACAGATACTTGTTTGTCAAATATTGAATCAGATTTTTCATTAAAAAGAGAGTCAATTTGAATATCAATAGTTATTTCATTTGAACGGTTAGATGGTTTATTTTTGTTTTGGCATGAAACTAGAATTAAGGAAAAAAAAATTAAAAATTGCTTCATAAATATTTTATCTTGCAATCTAGTATTTATATTGTGTCTTACAATAATTACTTTAAAATTAAATCCAAAAAAATTTGAAATATTTAAAGGAAAGTAAGGGAGCAGGACTAGTCTTTTTAATTACAATTATTTTAATTTTTTTTCAAAATCTAATTGCTAAATATTATGGAGAAATAAATAGTCTTGTGTGTGTTATCATATTAATGATAGGATTAATTTTTACTGTAATAATTTACAAAGTTAAGAGGGATAAAAAATAAAGTCATTTTATCTGTAAATATAAAACAGTTAAAGAATCAATTTAAAGTAAAATTTGAACTCCTAAGTTGAATTGAGGGGCATAATTAAAGTTTCTAAAATTATATTCTTTATCATTGAATGGATAGTACCATCTGTTTTTAGCACTTAAGAGGTTTCTCGCACTTAACGAAATATTACTTTTATCACTGATCTTTCTATTTATTTTAAGGTTTAAAAAAGGTTGAGGAGCTTGGTAAACGTCAACAGCTCCTTTTTGAACAATAACAATATTTTTTCCAGAAATATTAAAATTTGCACTAGATGTCCATTTATTAAATTGATACTGGGAATAAAAATTAATTATATAAGGAGATTGGCCAAACATTGGTCTGGTGTCGGAATGATTGGGATCCAATGCTTGAATAAGCTCAAGCTCTTGTGAATCAATTTTTGTTTGAGATTTAATATACGAAGCATTAAACCCTAAGTATAGAATTCTTTCTTTTTTTAAGAGAATTTTTTTTTTGAATTCAAATTCAAATCCAAATAATAACGCTTGATCAACATTTCTCCAGGATAATTCTATATTTTGAGCTTGAGGATTCATTACTTGTTCAATCGGATTTGTAAATTTTTTATAAAATCCTGAAATACTAGCTATCCCAGCCCCTAAAAGATATCGCTCTAATCTTAAATCTAAATTATTAATTAGAGTTCGTTTTAAATTAGGATTTCCAATAAATTGAAAAGTCGTTTCAAAATCATACCAAGAAATAGGCGCAATTTCTCTAAAACTTGGTCTTGCTAAAGTTTTAGTAAATGAAATACGCAGAAATGAATTTTCATCTAAATTATATTTAGCATTCAATGCTGGAAGAATATCACTATTATTTAATCTCCCAATATCTTGTTCCGCATCTGAACTCATTGCAAGAATTTTAGAATTTTCAAATCTTGCCCCAAAGGTAATCTCTAAAATATCAGTTGGGTTTAATTTGCTCATTATATAGGAACTTAAAATTTTTTGTTCTGCATTATATTGATTCTTTATTTCTGTATTGTCTATTACATTAATGAATTCCCCTTGCCCTCCCAGGCCTGTATTTGACTGTCCAACAATCATATTTTCAGAGTTAAAATACTCTTCTAAATTATCATTATAGTTAATTCCATTTGCAATAAAAGTATAACGATATTCAATATTGTCTCTTTTTTTATCTAAATAGTAAAATCCTAATTTTATAAATTCAGAATCATTCAGGTTAAATTTATAATCTGATTTAAAATTAAGATTGTCTTCATTTAAATAACGGTAATATCTAGTTGGGGCAGGATATAGATTTGCTTGGATTGAATATGTAGGTAATGTATCTAAATAAATATCTCCAGTTTCGTCATCTTCAATGTTTATGTACTCATAAGAATTTGTGAATACTCTTAAATCAGGTGTATTTTGATAGGATTTGGTCAAACCTAAATTCCAATTTAATTCTGAATTTTTATTTCTAGAAAATTTATGGTTACCAGATAATTGTGAGGTTTTCATTTGTCTTTCAAGATATCTTTGAGTCCTTTGTTCTTCGTATAATCCAAAGGCATCAGACATATTTTCACCATCAAAGTATCTTGCAGAGCTTTGTCCACTTTGGTTAATCATTCCCATCAAAGCTAATTTGTGGTTATCATTAAATTTTATTGAAGTAGTCGTGAAAATTGAGCCAAAAATATTTTCATCCCCTCTAGATTCCAAACCAACTTTATTAGGATTAAGAGTTTGAGATTCACTACCTGTTTGTTTATACCTTCCAAATTCAGCATTTTCATAATATAAATATTTTTTTGAATAATTTACACCAGAATAGAATCCAAGTTCTTTTTCCTTTAAAATATATTTATTACCTATGCTAAAGTTAAATGATCTATTTAATCCAGATCTATATCTTTCAGGGTCCCAATTTTTGGAAAATGAATTTGTAGCTATTGAAAGAGAGTCGTTAGTTTTAATCCTATGTTGTTCTATCCAAAACCACCTTTCAGACCAACTATTAAAATTACCATTATCATCTTGAACTTCATTTAATGTCATATTTGCATAACTAGGATCTTGGGATTGAGCATAGTAAAAAGCTTGTTCAAATGAAGATGGATCGTAGTTATTAATTCCATTTTGTAAAACAAAATCTGGAATATCTCTTGATCCGTCGTCATATCCAATCCAGTCAGTGCTACTTGGGGCTTGTCTTAAAAAATTATTATTAATATTTGATAAGTTTGAATAACCAGTACTATAATTAAAAAATACTTCCAGAGAATCGGGGAAGTCACTAGTATATACATCAACTAATCCTCCAGTAAAATTTCCAGGAAGATCAGGAGTAAAAGTTTTAAATACTAATATATTATCAATAACATTTGAAGGGATTAAGTCCATTTGAACAGAGTTTTTATTGGGATCTAAGCTAGGAATTGCAACTCCATTTAATGTTGCTAAACTATAACGATCACTTAATCCTCTTACAAAAACATACTTGCCACTTTGAATATTTACTCCGCTAACATTTTTAACAGCGTCAGCAGCATTTGAACTACCACTTATTCTCATTTGTTTTTTTGAAAGAGTATTTATTAATCCTATAGATTTTTTTTGAACATTTACTACATATGACTCATCTTTTCTATTAACTTTAGTAACTAAGTTAACATCATCAATAGTATAACTATCTGAAATAAGTTCAAAGTTAACGGTTAAGTTGTTATCCAAATTTATTTCTATGGTATCATTTAGATATGAAATGTATTGGCAAATAATTTTCACTATTCCGCTTTCAATATTTAAAATTTCGTAATTACCTTCAAAATCTGAGATTGTCCCATTATTTCCTCCATCTAAATAAACAGATGCTCCAATTAATCCTTCTCCAGTTGATTTATCAGAAACTTTTCCAGAAATCTTAAAATTATTTTGGCTAAAGACAATATTAGATACAAAAAATATGATGGCTAAGTAATGTTTCATTTTCAAAATATTATTTATACAAATGAAATGCTCTTATGTTAACATACTATGACATCAATATTAATTTAATATAAACTTCTATGAATTAACAACAAAAACTTAATCAAAGTTAAAGAATTAAATAATAATACATTATCAATTTTATGTTCGGTTTTCTATAATTTTTTTTGTTCTTTTACAATGCTATTTTTTAAAAAACTTCATGCTAAAAATATTAAAGAGATTTAGTTATCCAATTAATTTGTGGGTTCAAAAAGGTGAAAGATCTTTCCTTACATTTATAATTATTGCATTGTTATTAGCAATGTTTAGTGTGCCAAATCCTAATATTGCAATGTGGGTTGGGTTTCTATTTGCAGCATATGCAGCAGTTGCTAATGATAGTATACAAACATTAGGAACTTTCATTGCTTCAAATCAAGACAAGAAATGGTGGGTCCTTTGGATTTTCATAGGTAGTATTTTTTTACTCACTGTTGGTTATAGTTGGGTTTTTTATAATGGAGATGTGTCTCATGGACGATTATTATCTAAAGGATTTGATATTGCCCCAAAAAAATTTCATTTTTTACAGATTGCTGCACCTATCTTTTTATTGATTCTTACTCGATTAAGAATGCCTGTATCAACAACATTCATTCTTTTAACATCTTTTGCAACTGCGCCTGCTGCTATAGGTAAAGTTTTAGTTAAAAGTTTGAGTGGCTATATATTAGCATTTTTTCTTGGATTATCAGTCTTTTTATTAATTTCTAAACTTTCGAAAAAATACTTTATAGGCAAGCCTAAATTTATATGGACTATAATTCAATGGATAACTTCAGGGACTTTATGGTCAGTATGGTTAATGCAGGATGCAGCAAATATCGCAGTATATCTTCCAAGGGATATGAATTTTTTAGAATTTTTGGGATTTGCAGCTACAATATTTTGTGGCTTAGGAATGTTACTTTATTTCAAAGGAGGTAGAATTCAAAAAATAGTTACTGAAAAATCTGTAGTTCATGATGTTCGTTTTGCCACGATCATAGATTTTATTTATTGTTTAATATTATTTTATTTTAAACTCTATTCTCAAATTCCTATGAGTACAACATGGGTATTTATTGGGTTACTAGGAGGAAGAGAAATAGCAATGTCATTGAGAAATACAGGATCTCATGGTCTTTTATTTTCCGTAAAATTATTGTTAAAAGATTTTACACTTGCTTTTATTGGTCTAATTATATCAATTATTATTGCAATTCAAGTTAACCAAGAATTAACATTTACTAAAATGATACAGTCAGTTCCCAATGAATTTATTTCAAGTATTAAAGAGTTTTTTTTAAATTTAATGATAAAATGAATATAATTTTATTCCCATTAACAACACTTTTGTTACTTTTAAATAATAACAAAAAAATTATTTCAAAATATAACTTATGAACACATCCAAAAGAGTTTTATTAGTAGATGATGAAAAATACATTTTAGAGTTTTTAAGTTATAATTTAACCAAGGAGGGATTTGAAGTTATGACATGCAATGATAGTATGTCTGTATTAAATTTAATCGAAGAGTTCCAACCTAGTTTAATATTAATAGATATAATGATGCCAAATAGAGATGGAATTGAAACTTGTGAGGTTATCAGATCTAATCCTAAATATAATCATATTATTATTGCTTTTTTGACAGCTAGAGCTGAGGATTATTCTCAGATTGCTGGATTAGAAGCCGGAGCTGATGATTATATAAAGAAACCTATCAAACCAAAGGTTTTAGTTAGTAGAGTAAAAGCTTTATTAAGACGAAAGAGCAGTGAAAATTCATATCATAAAAGTTCTAATGAATTGATAGAAATTTATGACTTAAGAATTGATAGAGAAACTTATTCTGTAAATGTTCAAAATCAAAATATATTTTTACCCAGAAAAGAGTTTGAATTACTCTATCTTTTAGCATCTAAACCAGGAAAAGTTTTTAAAAGAGAAGAAATATTTACTAAAATATGGGGAGATGATGTTTTAGTTGGTGGGAGAACAATAGATGTTCATGTTAGAAAAATTCGACAAAAATTAACAAATCAATATATAACTACAGTTAAAGGTGTAGGGTATAAATTTAATACCAATATGTAATTATCTTTTTCTAATTTAAATCTAGGAATAAATATTTTTACTCATCCAAATTAATAATTAAATATCCATTTAATTATTTTAAATATTTCAAATGGTATTATCTTGTATTAAAATAAATTCATAAAATTTTAATCAATTTATTAATATATTTACCAAAATGATTAATTCTAAAATGAGGGGTATTTTACTTTTTTACTGTTTGTTTTTCATTTCAGCTTATGCTCAGGAAGTTAAACCTCCTTATTTGGATAGTACTTTGTCTGTTGATAAAAGAATAGATGACTTAATGGGGAGAATGACTCTTTATGAAAAAGCTTGTCAAATGAATCAATTTGTTGGACTAGAACACATGAAGAAAGCGGAAGAAGATTTGTCTCCTGAGGATATGAAAAAAAGTGATGCACAGGGGTTTTATAAGGGGGTATTTTCTTATGAGGTTGAACAAATGATTGTTAATGGACAAATTGGTTCTTTTCTTCATGTAGTTTCAGCAGAGGAAGCTAATTATTTACAAGAATTAGCATTTAAATCTAAATTAAAAATCCCACTACTTATTGGAATTGATGCAATACATGGAAATGCATTATATAAGGGAGCAACTGTTTATCCCTCTCCAATAACAATTGCTTCTTCATGGGATCAAACTAATTCATATAGTGTGGGTGTGCAAACTGCTTTTGAGATGAGAGCGACAGGGTCTCATTGGGCATTTACTCCAAATGTAGATGTAATGAGAGATGCCAGATGGGGAAGGGTAGGCGAAACTTTTGGTGAAGACCCATATTTAGTTGCTCAAATGGGTAAGGCTATGATAAATGGATTTCAGCAAGATGATTTTACAGGAATAGATAAAGTTATAGCGTGTGCAAAGCACTTTATAGCTGGAAGTGAACCAATCAATGGATTGAATTTTTCTCCTATGGATATTTCAGAAAGAACATTAAATGAAATTTATTTACCACCATACAAGAGTGCTGTTGATGCAGGTGTTTTTTCAATTATGGCAGCTCATAATGAAGTTAATGGAATACCATGCCATGCAAATAAAAAACTTTTGACTGATTTAATCAGAAATAAATGGGGTTTTAAAGGGTTTTATGTTAGCGACTGGTTAGATATTGAAAGGTTGGAAACTCTTCATAGAGTTGCTAGGAATTTCAAAGAAGCTATTTATATTGCTGTTGATGCAGGAATTGATATGCATATGCATGGTCCTAACTTTCCTGAATTATTAGTCGAATTAGTAGCTGAAGGAAAATTATCAGAAAATAGAGTAAATTATGCGTGTTCAAAAATATTAGAAGCAAAATTCAAGTTAGGGCTATTTGAAAATCGGTATGTAGATGAAAATAATATTTCAAAAAAAATATTTAATCAATCCCATACAAAAACAGCTTTAAAATTAGCAAGGGAAGGTATAGTTTTATTAAAAAATAATGATATTCTCCCTCTAAGAAATCCTCAAAATAAAAAAAATAAAATATTAGTTACAGGTCCAAATTCAGATAATCAATCAATATTAGGTGATTGGCATAGCCCTCAGCCCAAAGAAAATGTATATACTATATTCAAAGGTATTGAAAAAATCGCTACAGATATGGGATATATAGTTGATCATCATGATAGTAATCAAAACATAATGAATATTTCAGAAAATGATATCAATAAAACGATTGAAATTGCAAATAAATATGATATTGTAATTGTAGTAGTTGGAGATAATTCAATGAGGTATAATTCGAAACAAAAAACAGCAGGAGAAAATAGAGCAAGGATGGAACTTAATTTAGCTGGAAATCAATTAAATTTAGTCAAGAAATTAAAAGAAACTGGTAAAAATGTTATTGTTGTTTATGTAAATGGAAGACCAATTTCAGAACCTTGGATTTCTGAAAATATAAATGCAATTATAGAAGCTTGGGAGCCAGGCAGTTTTGGTGGATTAGCAGTTGCTGAAATTATTTTTGGAAAGATAAACCCTAGTGGTAAACTACCCTTAACTATTGCAAGATCAGTAGGTCAATTAAAAATGTTTTATAATCATAAGAACTCTATGTATTATAAAGATTATACTATGAATACTAATAAATCACTATATTCTTTTGGGTTTGGTTTAAGTTATACAAAATTTCAAATTAGTGAACCAAAATTTAATAGTTTAAAATTCAAAAAAGGAATTTTAAGTGTTTCAGTTGACATCAAAAATATTGGTCAAATTTCTGGTGATGAAATAGTTCAGCTATATATTTCTGATAAGTATAGTAGAATTACCCGACCTGTTATAGAACTTAAAGGTTTTAAAAGAGTTAATTTAAAACCAGGTGAATTAAAAAAGGTTACATTTGATATAGATAAATCTGCATTTGCATATTATGATATAGAGATGAAAAAAGTTGTTGAAGCAGGTGAATTTAATATTCTAATAGGTAATTCATCAAGAGTTGAGGACTTAAAGAGTAAAAGCTTCATTATTGACGAAACATTTTATATAGGAGACTAATCTAACTTTATTATTGAATCAAATTACTAATGTTTAACAAAAAAAATTATTTTCAATCAAAAACAAATCTATTTACACTATATTTCTATGTTTTTGAAAACATAGTAAATGTCCAATTATTTGTTGTATTGTTTTGTCTATTCAGTTGTTCTGAAAGTCAAAAAAATAATAAAATAGAACCTGAGTTAATTTCTCATACAAGAGAAAAAATGAATGTTTTATTTATTATTGCAGATGACCTAAATTGTGATCTCGGCTCTTACGGAAATTCAGTTGTAAAAACCCCTAATATTGATCGTCTTGCTGAAATGGGAGTACTGTTTGAAAACGCTCATAATCAATATCCATTATGTGGTCCATCACGAGCCTCATTTATGACGGGCATGTATACCAATCAAACTAAGATAACCGAGAACAATATGAATCTTAGGAATTCCGTTCCTGATGTTATTACCTTGGGTCAACGTTTCAGACAACAAGGTTATCAATCCGTTCGAATTGGTAAAGTTTTTCACTATGACAACCCAAGTGCAATAGGAACATCAGGGAATGATGACATTTATTCTTGGGACCAAACCGTCAATCCATATGGTAGAGATAAAATTGAAGAGTATAAAATTAACACCCTAAAACCAAGAAGGTATGGTGGAACTTTAAGTTGGTTAGCTGCTGATGGTAAAGATGAAGAGCAAACAGATGGTATTGGAGCAAGTGAGGCTATCAAAAAGCTTGATGATTTTGCTATGAATAACACACCATTTTTTTTAACTGTAGGATTTTTTAGACCTCATACCCCATTTGTAGCTCCTAAAAAATATTTTGATCTTTATGATCGAGAAAAAATTGAAATTCCAAAAATCTCTAGTGACTATTTAGCAACTCTTCCAGAGCCTGCTGTACAATCAATTAGAGCAAAAAAAAATCAGCTAAATCTCGAAAAAGAACTTGCTCAAGAAATTAAAGAGGCGTATTATTCAACCATTTCATTTGTGGATGCTCAGGTTGGTAGACTTCTTGATCATCTTAAATCATCTGGATTAGACAAAAATACAATTATAGTGTTTACATCTGATCATGGCTATCATATGGGAGAACATGGTCACTGGCAAAAACAAACACTTTTTGATAATGCAACCCGAATTCCATTAATAATTTCTTTTCCAAACATGAAAAATAAAGGAGGTATATCTAAGAGTCCAGTTGAATTAATTGATCTTTATCCTACCTTAATGGATTTGACTGGTATAAATATACCTGAACATGTTGTTGGAAAAAGTCTAGAACCATTAATGAAAAACTTGAAAGCTTCAGTTCGAGGAAGTGCACTTACCAGATGGCGAAAAGGATATTCAATCAAAACTAAACGCTTCAGGCTCACAAAGTGGGGAAGTAATGGAGAGTTAGGTTATGAGCTCTACGACCATAAGAACGATAAGAAAGAGCTAATTAATCTTGCTAGAAACCAAGATTACAATGAAATAATGGATTCTTTAAAATTAGTAATCGAACAAAGAATTATTGAAGCCTCAATTAAACCTAAAGGTTTAGGCAGACAATTTGAAGATGCCAAACCCACCCCAAAAGCAAAAAATATTACTTTTGGGGACATCCACGCTGTAAATGGAGAAATATTGTATTTAAAGAAATAATGGATTCATTTTAAACATTAAAATTATAAAATTTGATATTATGATATTACAAGAAGCATTAAACAAAATACCATTTAGCGTTAATAAAAAAGTATTTTTCCTAGTTGGGATTTTGTTACTTTTTTTTTCATGTAATTTTAATGATGTTTCTAAAGAAAAAAATTTTTATACATCCTCTCCTAATTTCATACTTATTTTAGCTGATGATCAGGGTTGGAACGGTACCTCAGTTAAAATGATGGATAACGAGCCTCGATCAAAAAGTGATTACTTTGAAACACCAAACTTAGAGATTCTCGCTAAAAGAGGTATTCGGTTTTCTAATGCTTATGCAAGTGCTCCTGTTTGTGCTCCTTCAAGGTATAGTATTCAATTTGGAAAAACACCAGCTCGGCTATCATTGATTCGTGTTGGAATGAATACAGATCATATTGATCATGAAGGATTTATAAGTATACCTAAGGCGCTTAAAAAAATAAATAGACAATATAAAGCAGCACATTTTGGAAAATGGGGAATGGGTAGTAATCCTGATGTTTTAGGTTATGATTTAAGCGATGGGACCACTAAAAATAAGGATGGGGGGCATATTAATAATAAAAGTCAATGGGAAAATACATTTAAAAAGGATCCGAAAAAAATTTTCTCTATAACTGACAGAGCAATAAATTTCATGAAATCTTGTAAAGCAGAAAAAACCCCTTTTTATCTTCAAATTTCTCATTATGCTGTTCATGCCAACATTGAATCCAAAGAAATAAGCTATTCTCGGTTAAAAGATAAGCCAAAGGGGGAACAACAAAAAAATCTAGGATTTGCTGCAATGACTTTTGATTTAGATGAAGGGCTTGGTATACTTTTAAATAATATAAAAGAACTTGGCATCGAAGACAACACTTATATCATATACATGTCTGATAATGGTTCAGTGCCTAATATCCCTGCAGCCAGGAAGTATCAAAAAAGTTATAACTACCCTTTGAGTAGAGGTAAATGGGATGCACTAGAAGGAGGAGTTCGTGTTCCACTAATTATTTCTGGACCAGGAATTAAAAATGGTTCAGAGTCTTCCATACCTGTTTCTGGGAGTGACCTCTTACCTACTATATTAGAATTAGCTGGCAATAAAACAATCACATTGAATGAGATTGATGGAGGGAGTTTTGCGCCAATACTTTTGAATAAAAATAATGACCAAATTAAAAGAGCGGTTGATGGTATTTTCTTTCATGTTCCCTATAAAAATGGTATTGCTTTAAAAAGACCACATTCTGCAGTAAGAAAAGGAGATTATAAGCTAGTTAAATTTCAAGATGATAAATCAATCTTTTTGTATAATTTAGTAGAAGACAAAATGGAACAAATAAATTTAGCCCCTCAAAATCCAAAGAAAGCAAAAGAATTGGAAAAAATGTTAGATAATTATCTAATTGAGGTCCATGCCCCAAAATGGCAAGATGGAATTACTTGGAAAAAGACACCTTTAAGTGAAATTAACTCAAACTACTAATTCTTGATAAGTAACAAAAAATATATATTGTTTGGGACTCTGATGTTTCTTCTAACTTCATGTAAGATTAGAGATAAAAATTCAAATACAAATGAAGAAATCAAAAATAACAATTGCCAAAAGACATGCCTTGAAAATTCAAGAACAAAGAGTCTCCTTAAGGAAATAGACCATACAAATGTTGTTAACAAAATAAATGATTCATTATATTGTTTAACCCCAGACTCCAATGAGAGTATGGCTTATATTCCAGGGGGTATATATAGTATGGGTTCAAGTAACATAGACATGGCTCTAAAAAGGGAGCTCCCTCAACATCAAGTTAAAGTAAACGCCTTTTACATGGATATTCACGAGGTAACAAATTCTCAGTTTTCTGCTTTTGTCAGGGAAACTAATTATAAAACTGTTGCAGAGCGTCAAATTGATTGGGATATAATTAAAAAACAACTTCCAAAAAATACTCCCAAACCTAATTCTGATCTTCTACAACCCGGATCAATGGTATTTGTCTCGAGTAAAGATATCTATAATTTGATTGATATCTCTCAATGGTGGAGATGGATTAAAGGAGCTGATTGGCAGCATCCTTATGGTCCAGAAAGTAATATTAAGGGTAAAGGACAAGAACCTGTTGTTCATATTTGTTACCATGATGCTTTAGCATATGCAAAATGGTGTGGAAAGCGCTTACCTACTGAAGCAGAATGGGAGTGGGCAGCTAGAGGGGGGTTAAAAGATAAAGTTTATCCCTGGGGGAATTTATCTGTGGAAAAAGGAACCCCCAAATGTAATTATTGGACTGGAGTTTTCCCAACTAAAAATACTAAAGAAGATGGTTTTGAAGGGGTTGCACCAGTGATGCAATATGAACCAAATGGCTATGGTCTTTATGATATGGCAGGGAATGTTTGGGAAATTTGTGAAGATTGGTATGATGAAAATTATTATTCATCTTTAAATCTAACGGAAATTCAAGATAATCCAAAGGGACCAAAGACATGGAATTATCCCATGGAACCAATGGATCCAAAACGTGTTATTCGTGGAGGATCATTTTTATGTAATGATAGTTATTGCTCAAGCTATAGGGTTTCAGCTAGAATGCCTTATTCTCAAGATACAGGTATGAGTCACACTGGATTCAGATGTGTAAAAGATGTCACTCCATAATTAACTTTATATTGTTATTCTCAATTTAATTATAAATACATATCACAATTATTGATTCCAATAAAATTTTGTTAAAGTGTTTATTACATTAAGTATAAAAAGTCTTGTCTTACAATTTTAATTTACTATTTTTGCCATGTTTACACATCTTGTATGTTATGAGGAGATCATTTTGGTTCATTCTTTTTATGTGGTGGGGGTCTTCTTTTTCTCAAGATACAATTATCCAGCAAAAACCTTTTAGCAGTAATATTTTGAGTTTTAAGAACCCTTCAACTTCAATAGCATTTTCAGGTTATTACAGGTTTTTGGGGTTTGTGCGAAATCAAAAAGAGACATTTCCAAATAACGCCGGCAAAACAGTAGCAATTAGCTCAGGAGACGCATTTAGAGAGCCTATGCTTTTATTCAAGTTAAATGGAAAAACGAAAGACAACATTACATTTGGCGCTGATTTAATGATCAATAGTTTATATAAAGGCCCTTCATCTATTTATACTCGAGCTTTGACCTTAGAGCTTGGACTTAATCTAACAACATCATTTGCTACGAAATATGGAACTTTTAATTTTAAATCAGGGGGCGTTTCATGGTATAGACAAAGTCGACTCACTGTCTGGGGAAATAGATCCTTTAATAGGACCAGTATCTTTGAAAGAAGACCTCAAACTTTATTGAATAAATTACCTATTAATCGTTATTCAAATTATTACAATAGTGGATTGGTAGATCAAGGAATTAGATATGGGAATCGAGCCTTTCAAGGTATTTTTCTTCAAGGATCTAAGCTTCCATTAAATTTTTCTGTAAAAGGAGTTATTGGGAAAACTAATTTCAACCGATCTTTACTTGAAACTAGTGATAATTTCACAGGGTGCTTTCAACTTAAAAATATGCTCAGTCCCAATTTAAAAGTTGCGTACAATTACCTTTCTTCATGGGCAGATACAGACTCTTTGAGTGATGATAAAAGAAACTATTTTATTCATTCTTTTGAATTGGTAAAGAAGTGGAATAAAATACAATTCGAAATGGAGATAGGACTAGGGAAGTATAGTGATCCTAATCAGAATTTGGGCTATGGAGAAGCTATCCTTTTAAATATTAAAACAGCAAAATCAACTAAAATCCCCTTAAATGTTCAGTTTTATAGAATTTCACCACAATTTGTAAACGTTACAGGAAACTTTTTAAACACCTCAGTTCTCGAGGTCTTCCCAAATGTTGAAGGTATAGGAACTACAGTGAGAACACCTTTTCAAAGTCCAATTGTAGGGCTTGGAAGACCAGTAAATAATAGGCAAGGTTTGTCTATTAATGCAGATGCTAGTCTTGGTAGGTTGAAACTAAACGGAGGTGTTGGAATATATGCTGAGATTGATACTTCATATGCTGCATTGTCTTATATCCACAATGTTAATAGCCAGACACTATCCAGGCTAAATATATTTGCACAAAACTGGGGACCTTATAATGCCCTAAATTCTACTTACAGAGGAGTCTTTGAAAATGTAAATATTAGTGATAGCACTGCAAGTGGATTTGCAAATTTTAAAAAGTTTTACAACACTATTGAATTCCAAGCTAAATACAATAATAAGATTTTTGGAAAGAACTACTATATATTTTCTCTAACACGACTTAATTCTTGTCAAAAAAATTTAAAGACTCTTCCACAGGTTAGTAGCCAAGCGCTTATTAGTCAACTTAGCGAAGAAATAGATTTTAGTATTGAATTGACAAAGAAATCAACATTTGTTTTAAGTTATGGTGTAGAAAAAATATTAGGTAATAATTCTACAGATATAGGGGACAGCCCAGAACCTTCTGCAACAAGTGCTTTCTTTGAGAGGTTGGGTCTTAAAAAGCTTTTCAGATATACGAATGCAAGAAATCAAAAAAACACACTTTTTGGCTTTGGTTTTGATTACATGATAGGTCCAAATGCAATGATTTTTTTTCGTCACAACCGGTACAGATATTTTGACCCCAATTTTATAGAAAATTATTTAAAAGGCTGGGAAACAATGCTTGAATTAAAAATAAAATTTTAACCTATGAAAAGAAGGATACAACTTTTACTTGTTTTTTTTGCAATCCTTTCATCTGAATATAATCTTCAAGCTCAGATGAATGATAATATTTGGTTTGATGGACTTTATCGTTCCTATTTTACAAGAGATGCTCTGAACAACAGTACAACAGATGATACATTATCTCCTAGAAATACTTCAAATGGCTATAATTTATTAGATCTTAATACTCATATAAATCCAATTAAGGATATTGAAATTTTTGCACAGCTTCGAATTAGAAATTCTTTTGGAAGCTTTTTTGGATCAGCGTCAGGAACGCAAATAAATGTCCGGCAACTTAAGGCCAGAGGAGTCATAAATAACAAGTTTCGGTTTAGTGTTGGTGATCTTTTTTTAAAGCAATCTAAATTTACTCTTTACAACTATGATGAAGAACTTTCGGGTTTTGAAAATGATATGTTTAAGCCTTATCGTGATATAATTCACTATGAAAACTTTTACATAGAAAATAGATGGCGATTACAGGGTATTCAAACTGACTTCTCTTATGAATTTGATAGATTTATAAGGAGCTTAAGTTTTGATTTATTTGTCACTCGTCCTAGTGGATCTACACAAATAAATGAAACCACATATTCAAGTGATCTTTTACTTTCAGGAGGTTCTATGGTTTCTGAAATTAATAAAAGACTAATAGTATCACTAAACTACGTTAACTTATTTGAAGTACCATCTAGCGGCACGAACAATATTTCTGTTCGAAACCCAGTTTATGATCTGTCAATTTTACACCATCTCAGCAAAGATAAGTATCGGATTGAAAATAAGATCCAAACTGGTTTCTCTAAAAGGTTTTGGCTTCATTCAGAGCTTGCTAATGGAGAATTAGACACAATATCAAATCACACGAAAGGGCTGTTTTTTGAATTAGATAATAAATTTATTAAAGGAGACTCATCACTATTGTTAACTTTTGGTTATCGCTATGTGGATCCAAATTTTAGAAGTGCTGGAGCCCAAACTCGCCGGTTAGATTATGCCTCCGGAAATATCAACACAACTTATCCGATATACACTAATATGTCTTTAATTAGACCACCTTCTGCTTTTGACCTTGTATCTGATGACCAACTGTATAACCAAGACCTATCTAGTGTCTTAATGGTCTTCAATCCTATTTATTCAAATATATTGCCTTTTGGAGACGCCACCCCTAATAGAACTGGGATTTATCTTAAGGCTAAAATAAATAATGAAAAAAATTTATTTATTTCTAAAATTAATTCAGGATTTTTTAAAGAAGTAATAGGTCAAGGTGCTTCAGAAAAAAGAAATTTTGTCTTAATTAAAGGTTTTTTCAAAATTAATTTTCATTCATGGTTAAATTGGAAAAAAGAATTAAGTGTTTCTACTTCATCTGAAAGTGAATTTACTAAAAGAGATGGTGAAGCTGTTTCTTCATTAAACTTATTTAGTCACCAAATGAATACATCAGTAAATGCAGAGTTGACTAAAAATCTTTTCATTCAAGCATCCTACAAGCTTTTTAATGCAAATGGTAATGAATTTTTAACTCAGCGAGATGATTATGGGAATATTACTTATTTTGCATCAACAGAGATAGACCAAAAAGATCATATTCTATCATTAGGAATGTTGTATAAATTTAGAAAAAATGCCTATGCGACGCTAAATTACAATTGGTGGGGTACTGAATTTACTAATCAACCGAATTTAGATTACAAATATAATAGACTAATATTAATTTTATCTGTGGAGTTATGAAAATTAAAATAAAACTTATTACTTTTTACAGCTTACTATTCTTTCTAAATAGTTGTACAAAAACAGAATTTGAAGGACCATCAATTGCAAATTTGTATGGGGACTTTGAGTTAATTGAACCACTTATACTTACAAATAAAAATCCAAGTTTTGCAATCAATGAACAAGTTGGTTTTCAATGTGAGTTTAATAAACCAGTTCAATGGAAAATTGCTATCTTGGGTTTAAGTTCTTCTGCTTATAAGGAAATTTCAGGTTTTTCTAATCTTATTGACTCAAATAATGTTTTTTGGAATGGCGGGCCATCACAACTTCCTTTTTTTTCAGAAGAAGTTTGTTCTGTCGAATTGACTATTGAAAATGAAATTGACACCCTAAGAGATAATATCACTATTGTTTCAACTAAAACTTATGAAAATGGTATCTGGCTTGAAGATTTTGAAGACGGTCTTCCAGAAGGCAGCCTTATTCACTATAACTCTGATGGTGGAGGCATGACTTTTTTTGTAGCAAGTGATGACCCATTACTTGGGAATAGTTATTTTAAGATGGGTGGTAGAGTTAATTGGGACTGGCCTTTGGGGAATCTTGACATACCTATTAATAACGCTAATGTTAGCCAAAGTTCAAACGATTTTTATATAAATATTGGCATACTGTCAGATATCCAAGACTTACATAGTGGTCAATTTATAAATATTTTAATTTCTGAGGAAAAAGACACTCCATTTAATGATAATCTAAATAATAATGCTTCAGACTTATTTGAATCATCAATGGAGGTTTATAAAATGAGGGTCCCTGTAGATTGGGATGGTTGGCAAATTAAATCATTTAGGTATTCAGACTTTGAACCTGTATCACCAAATAATACAAATATTAATTTTAATATGAATCCAAATGACATTAGGGCAATTAGAATTTCTTGTCAAGCATGCCCCTCATCTGTCGGAAATCCAATTTGTCCTGAAAATTTTGGAAAAGATGTAAGAACAGATATAGATCATATTATTTTCACTACAAATTCTAGCTTATTAGACCAATAATGAAATTGAATATACAAATAATTATAGGATTTTTTATTTTTTGCAGTCTCTCATGCGGTTCTATGCGTGAGGTTAGTATTTATGAACCTTCTAAATCTATTTCAGCATTTGATCAATTTCCTTATAAAACACTCTTTACAAATTCTAGTGAAAATGGATTATGGGGCGTAAAAAATAATAATTGTAAGGAAGTATATTTTGATACTAAAAATAGCTTCATTGGAAAAGACCATCTTCATATAAAGTGGGATGCATCAAAATGTAATTATATTGGAATGGGTCTGAAATGGAGTAATTACAAACCTAAAAATCTGATACCTATTATAGAATCGACCGCAATAGAACTTCGTGTTCGTATTGATTCGGGTTCTATTTCAAATACACCTATGTTTTTTATATTATTAGATTACGGAGGCAATCAATGTAGGGCAAATATTAACTATTTAGATCTTGAAGGAGGAAAAATTGATACACAATGGAGACGTATACGCATTCCTCTTCAGGCATTTAATTATGAAAAACGAGGCGTTAATATGAGTAATATAAAAGAGCTTCGTCTTGAATTTCAAAGAAAGGGAGATCTTCATATAGATAATATTTTAATTGTACCTCATGATCATAATTACCATAAGGCAAAGGCTACATTTAAAAAAGTATTTAAGTCAAATCCTATTCAGCTAGGAGTTGGCAAAGAATATTGGTGGGGGATTAATACAAAATATTCATCTAGTCTGCAATTTGGGACCTCCTTTAAAAACGAAAGTATAGTTGTTGATCTTCCCCAATCTAAAGAATCATCTTGGAATATCTTTGGTTTTTCTCCCTATCAATGGTTGCGTATTGATATATCCAATATTTATAGTACATCAGCTCTTAAGTTTAAGATAAAAGCAACTCAAATTCCAAAGCTTCAAGCTAATTTTTTTGCCTATACAGGAAAAAAAAGAAGGTTATTTAAAATATTAAATCAAAGTCATTTTATTGATAAAGGGGATGGTATATATGAAGCCTATCTTCCTTTAAAAGCAATAAAAGGCCATGGAGAATTTAGATGGGATGAACTTAAAGAAATCAGATTTAAAATATTAGGCGGGGGGCAATTTGAATTAGGGGACTTTCAACTAATTGAATTTCGTGGAAATCCGAAAAAACCTACACAATGGAAAGGAATATAAATATATTTATTTGCCTAGTATTTGTTATGGCATACTCTTTTAACACCTATTCACAGGTAAATAAAGTTCAAGTGATTAAGAATGCTTTAGGTAATTTTGAATTACAAAGAAATGGAAAGCCATACTACATTAAAGGTGCAGGTGCTAAAGCTCATTTTGATCTATTAGCCCAGTCAGGAGCTAACTCAATTAGAGTTTGGAGTACTAATAATAATGCATTATTAGATTCTGCTTATAATCACAACCTTTCCGTCTCACTAGGTTTATATGTAAGACCTGAAAGAAGCGGTATGGATTATAATGATGAATATGCAGTTAAAGGTCAAATCGAATATCTTAAAAATGAAGTCTTGAGATATAAAGATCACCCAGCTCTATTGGTCTGGGGTATTGGTAATGAGGTTGATTTGAGATATAGTAATTTTAAAGTTTGGGAAACCATTGAGATCATAGCAAAATTCATAAAGGAGGTAGACCCTTATCATCCCACTATGACAGTAATTGCTGGGGTAGATCCGTCTAAGGCATTTTATATAAAAAAAAATTGCCCAAGTATTGATATATTGGGGCTTAATGTCTATGGTTCAATTGAAAATGCAGGAGCTAATTTAAGAAAGTTTAATTGGGAAAAACCTTATATAGTTTCTGAATGGGGAGTAAATGGGCCTTTTGAGGCTCGAAAAACATCTTGGAATGCGAAGATTGAACCACCAAATGGAGTAAAAGCTGACCAGCGAAAGCGAAGATATCTTGAGATAATTGAAAAAGATAAGGAACTTTGCCTTGGGAGTTATTGTTTTCTTTGGGGACAAAAACAAGAATCAACAGCTACTTGGCATGGAATGTTTCTAAGTAACGGAAATCCAACAGAGGCAGTTGATGTAATGCAATATTGTTGGACTGGAGAATGGCCAAAATCAAGGGCACCTTCTATTAAAAATATATCATTAGAAAATATAGGATGGAGAAAAGATCACGTCCTATCTCCATCTAAACAAGCGACTTTGAGGATAGATTATTTTAAATACAACAATGAACAAGTAACGCTTGAATACATATTATATCCTGAAGCCTTTAGCAATAAAATTGGTGGTGATATTCAGTTATCGCCAGATCCCATAAATTTTGAAATTATACAGAAAATTGGTTCGGAGTTAACCTTTATAACTCCAAGTAAAAAAGGAGCTTATCGAATTTTTGCTTATGTAAAAAATAATAAAAGACAAAGCTCTGTTGCTAACATTCCATTCCTAGTAGAATAGTTAGTTAGTTGTTAAATAGTTGAATAACTGTTTTATAACCAGGTCTAAAGAGAAGCACCTCGAAATCTTTTTTAGGTTTAATTATTTCATCTGCTTTATAAATATTCCAAACTGATTCATTCCTATTTCGCCAACCTACCGAGGTATATAGATTATTAGATTCAATTATATAACCTAAATCTTTCATAATAAGTTTTGGTAAGTTGAGTTTTGGTATAGATATGGAACTGGTAAACATCGAATCTAGCATTGCTAATTCGCTCATGTTACCAAAATCAGAATCTTCCATCCATTTAAATAAATGATATTTTAATGTATCATAAATTTCTTCATATTTGGGATTATGGATTAGGTTGTTTAATTCAAAGAAGTCTTTTGACACTTCATAAAGCTCAAAACGATCTTTATGATTTAAGAACCAATTTGAAAAGTAAGAACTCAGTTCTTGCCTTTTCAAAAGAGAATCAAGTACTTGCATCGTTTTCATTTGTTGACGGTATATAATTGGTTTATATATGGTAGTTGAAGTATCACCATTATAAATTAGTTTAAAATTACTACCACGAATACTTCTTCGCATATCAACCTCACTATCAAACCTATCTGTAGCCCCATAGACATATTTACGTTGGTCTTTTTTAAAGAAAGAAACACCTTCAAATGGTAATTCTCGTTCAATATTTGCTGCGTCAAGTAAAGTTGGAGCAAAATCAACAAAGCTAATCAGTTGAAAATTCTTTCCTCTATTAGTCTCATCAATCCATTTAACTATCATTGGAACATTAAGACCAGTTTCATAAATTGATCGTTTGTATCTGGGGAAGGGGCCACCGTGGTCGCTAAAGAAAAATATAATAGTGTTTTTATACAAGTTGTCTGCTTTTAGCTGGTTTAAAATTGCACCAATTTTTTCATCCAGTTTTTCTATATTTTTATAGTTAGTTAGTATATCCCTTTTAATTTCATCGTCATCAGGAAAAATTTTTGGAGTTAGAATATTTTCTAATTCTTTTTTTGAATATGAAGTTTTATTCCTCCAGATATTAGACTCATGCGTTACATTGAAATTAAAGACCGAAAAAAAAGGTTGACCTTCTTGTTTATTTCTCCAATGTGCTTCTTGACTACTTTCGTCCCAGGCTAACGGAGATGCTTTCATATTATAATCTTCTTTTGAATTATTAGTACAATAATAGCCTTTTGCTCTAAGATCTTCTGTGAAGAAACGAATTGGTTTTTTTGGTTTAGCATTATAATATGGTAGAGAGTTATGAGGATTAATTGTACTATTTTCTTTCGATTTTTTATAAGCTCGCATATGTTGTGTACCAATTGATGTAGGATACATTCCTGTAATTAGACAACTTCGACTTGGGGCACAGACAGGAGAAGGTGTGTAACAATTTTGATACACCAATCCATCTTTAGCCAGCTGATTTATATTTGGAGTATTTGCACTTGAATCACCATACATTGGAAAAAATAAGGATTGATCTTCACAAACTAGCCATAAAAAATTTGGTGATCCTTGTCCAAAAGAAAAAGTGGATATACTCATAAATAGATAAAATAGACTCGTTTTCAAGTTGTGTAGTTTATAAATAGTCAAATTTAATTAAATTAATTATTTTAGTATCTTTAAAAACTTAAGATAATAAATCAGGGCTGAAAGTTATCTAGTTTATGCTTTTTTATTCAGCCCTAAGAAGTATTTATCTGATTAATAATTTTAATATGAAGTCTAACAATTTTTTCAGTTTGTTCAACATTATTAGTCTTTTTCTAATCTCGCTTTGTGCATGCAATTCAACTAAAGAAAAATTTCAAGAAAATAAACCGCTAAATATCATTTATATTATGGCTGATGACCATGCTTATCAAGCTATTAGTGCATACGACTCTAAAATTAGTAAACTTGCGCCAACTCCTAATATAGATCGTATCGCAAAGGAAGGAGCTCGAATGGACGCTGTTTACTGTACAAATTCTATATGTGGACCCAGTAGATCCTCCATATTAACTGGTAAATTTTCACATGTCAATGGATTTTATAAAAACGTTGATGGAGGAGACTTCAATGGTGAGCAGCTAACATTTCCAAAAATTTTTCAAAAAAACGGCTATCAAACTGCAGTAATTGGGAAATGGCATTTAGGAACTAAGCCTACTGGGTTTGACTATTCCAAAGTTCTAATAAATCAAGGTGGACAAGGAACTTATTTTAATCCTCAATTTTGTATAAATGGAAAAGATACTGTGACAGAAACAAAACTGCATTTAACAAAAATAATAGAAAATGATTGTTTAGATTGGTTATCAAATAGAGATACTACTAAGCCTTTTATGCTGTTGTATCAATTTAAAGCTCCTCACAGAGATTGGAGGCCAGACTCAATGTATCATGATTTGTTTAATAATTTTGATTTTCCACTTCCAGAGACCTTTAACGATAATTATGAGGGAAGAATTGCGGCTAGTGAAAATATGATGGAAATTGGAAGGCACCTTAACAGAAGAGATATGAAGCAAATACCCCCTAAGGGATTGTCAAGAAGAGACTCATTACGTTGGCTTGCCTATGGAGATAAGGGGCAATATTGGTCACCAAATGATACATTAAAAGGAGATGATTTAAAATACTGGAAATTTCAAACTTATATAAAGGATTATCTAAGATGTGTTGCTGGAGTTGATCGGGCAGTTGGAAGTGTTTTAGATTATTTAGATGAAAATGGATTAAGTGAAAACACGATTGTAGTTTATACCTCCGACCAAGGGTTTTATCTTGGCGAGCATGGATGGTTTGATAAAAGATGGATGTATGAAGAATCTTTTAAGATGCCTTTCTTGATTAAAAATCCAAGAGTTATTAAAGCTGGAACTACCTCAGATGCAATGTTAATGAATGTTGATTTTGCACCCACACTCCTTGATATGGCCGGTATAGAAATTCCTGGGGAAATGCAGGGAAAAAGCTTCAAAGAGGTGTTTGGTGGTAATCAAAAAAATAAAAGAAAATCAGTATATTATCATTATTACGAGTATCCAATTTGGCATAAAGTACAACCACATTATGGGGTAAAAACTAATAGATACAAATTAATGCATTTTTATTATACAATGGATGAATGGGAATTATATGACTTAAAAACAGACCCAAATGAAATGAATAATATATATTCTGATGCACCACAAGATTTGATTGATAGCCTGAAAAAAGAACTTGAAGCACTCAGAAAAGAATACAAAGACGATGATTCACTTGAACAAATGAGAAGGATGACAGATACTGTTATCAAAAGAGTTTATAATGAGCCAAATAAGATTATGAAATAATTTCACAAATTTTAAAAATCAGATATTTAAATATTATATTATGAAATTTTTTTTATTAACATTATTAAGTATAGCTATTATGAGTTTAATCTATATTGATAAATATTCTTTATCAGAACTTCGAAAAAAAATAAAAATATTTCTATTATTAGCTGTATTTGCAGTTAATTCTTTTAACACATTTGCTCAAACTACATCCTTAATAAGTGATTGTGGGGACTTTATTTCAGGACCTAATGCTTCTTGGCCTCATGTTCTTGTTGCAACAACTATTGCAGATGGTCCAGCTAGTCAAGCTTCACAAACATTTACCATGAATGTAACTTCTTTGCCAGCAGATGGAGCTAACTTTAGAGTTTATAAAACTGTTGCGAATGGAAATGACTATTTTGGAAATCCAATAGCATTAACACTGGGTTCAAATAGTATTACAGTAACTGCTGTTGCTTTTGATAGAGCAGTGAAATTCCAATTCTCAAGTGGAGATGTAGAATTTGGTGCTTTAAGTCTAAATGGAGATGATTCTGATTGTGTTGATGCTCTTCCACCACCACCATTATCATTAATAAGTGATTGTGGTGATTTTGTTTCAGGCCCTAGTGATTCTTGGCCTCATGTTCTTGTTGCAACAACTATTGCAAATGGTCCAGCTAGTCAAGCATCGCAAACATTTACTATGAATGTTACTTCTTTACCAGCAGATGGAGCTAACTTTAGAGTTTATAAAACTACAGCGAATGGAAATGATTATTTTGGAAATCCAATCGCATTAACCCTAGGTTCAAATAGTATTACAGTAAGTGCTGTTGATTTTGATAGAGCAGTGAAATTCCAATTCTCAAGTGGAGATGTAGAATTTGATGCTTTAAGTCTAAATGGAGAAGATTCTGATTGTGTTGTTACTCTTCCACCATCATCATTATCATTAATAAGTAATTGTGGTGATTTTGTTTCAGGCCCCAGTGCTTGGCCTCATGTTCTTGTGGCAACAACTATTGATGATGGTTTAGCTAGTCAAGCATCACAAACATTTACCATGAATGTAACTTCTTTGCCAGCAGATGGAGCTAACTTTAGAGTTTATAAAACTACAGCGAATGGAAATGACTATTTTGGAAATCCAATTGCATTGACTCTAGGCTCAAATAGTATTACAGTAAGTGCTGTTGATTTTGATAGAGCAGTGAAATTCCAATTCTCAAGTGGAGATGTAGAATTTGATGCTCTAAGCCTTAATGGGAAAGATTCCGATTGTATTGTAACTACAGATAATCTTGGGGAATATGTTTTTGATAAGAAGTATGGAATTAAACTTTTTCCTAATCCCATAAGAAATTATTTTACTATTTCATTAGAAGGTATTGATTTTGTAGACATTAGTATTTTAGATATTAAAGGAAAACTTTTATTACACAAGTCACAGTTATTTAACCAAGAACGTATAGATATATCTAATTATACACCAGGAATTTATTTTGTAAAAATTATTACTTCCGATGGGACTAGAGACATTAAAATTTTAAAACATTAGTATTATATTAACAATGTTAATTTTGATATTTTATTAAAAACATAAAGCAAGTTTTTTCAATAAATAATTAAAGCAATAATTATTGATTTAATTTTATTGATTTAAGGATTATAGCTTCATAACTTTTAGAGTTTTACTTTTACCTTCATAGAAAATCACACAGAAATAAACTCCAGAATTAAACTTTCTAAATGATAGCTTACTACCCTTTTGAACAGCCATGAAATCTCCATTGAGTCCGTAAATTTCTGTATGTATAGTCCCTGAAAATTTCTCTATAGATATATTCACATAGTTATC